>NZ_QJSX01000010.1 GCF_003217515.1 Deinococcus yavapaiensis KR-236
GTGGAAATGGACGGCTTCGAAAGCAAGCACGACATCATCATCTTGGCGGCGACGAACCGTCCGGACGTGCTGGACGCGGCGTTGCTGCGCCCGGGTCGCTTCGATCGGCAAGTGGTGGTGGACGCGCCGGACGTGCGCGGCCGAGAAATGATCCTCAAAATCCACGCTCGTAAAAAACCTCTCGATCCCACCGCTAACTTGCACCTCGTCGCGAAGCGCACGGCGGGCATGGTGGGCGCGGACTTGGAGAACCTGCTCAACGAAGCCGCCCTGCTCGCTGCGCGGGCCAACCGCAAGCGCATCACCATGAAAGATCTCGACGAGGCGCGCGACCGCGTTCTGATGGGCCCCGAGCGCCGCTCGCTCGTCATTCCCGAGAAGGACAAGCGCGTCACGGCCTACCACGAGGTGGGACACGCCCTGGTGGCGCAGTTGCTGCCGCACGCGGACCGCGTGCACAAGCTCACCGTCGTGCCGCGCGGTCGCGCCGCCGGAATGGCCGCGTACACGCCGCAAGACCGCATGCACTACACCCGCGCCGTCCTCGAAGACATGATCACCGTCGCCCTCGCCGGACAAGCCGCCGAGGAAGCGGCCCTCGGCGAGATCACCACGGGCGCGCAAAACGATTTCCAAAAGGCGACGAACATCGCCCGCAAGATGGTCACCGAGTGGGGCATGAGCGACCTTCTCGGCAAGGTGGCGCACGTGGGCGAGCAGGAAAACTTTCTCGGCACGGCGTCCGAACGCGGCAACTACTCCGACTCCACGGCCGAACTCATCGACATGGAAGTCAAGCGCATCCTCGACATGCAGTACGACCGTGCCAAGCTGATCCTCGCCGACAACCTCCACCTCGTCCACCGAATCGTGGAGGTCCTCTTGAGCCGCGAGACCCTCACGGGCGAGGAGTTCGAGACGGTCTTGCGAGGCGGTACCCTTCCCGAACTCGAGGTGGAAGAAACGCCCCCGAGGGAGGACGCGCCGCCCTTCGGCCACCTCAAACCCGGGCAGGCCTGAACGCCGAGCGGTCGCGAGGACGGGTCACGTGACCCGCCCTTTCGCCGTCCGGTTAAAATCCGCTCATGTACACCTTCGCCGAGGCCGCGCGCCTTTCTCCGCTCCTCGTGGGGCGCGAAGCCGCGCGGCTCGCCGCACAGACCTCCCTGCTCGCGCCGGGCTTCGTGATCGACCGATTGTTCGAGGAGGACTTCTACACCAGCAACAACCTTCCCGAGCAACTGCGCAATCTCTTCTCGCCGATCAATCCTCGCCGAATCGACGAGGACGCCTTGGAGCCCTTGTGCGACAAGGCCCAGACGCTCGTCCGCGCGTCGTACCTTCTCGACGACGCCGTGCAGAAGTTCTACCGCGCCGTGCGGAACGCCGACGTTCTCGGCGGCAAAGTGCACGTTCGGCGAGACGGCGAGCCGACCGGGGAGGTGGCGACGGCGTTCGCGCCGGGCACCGAGGCGCTCGTGGCCTTGAAGAAACTTTGGGTGAGCGACTGGACGTTCGAGGCGGTGCTCGCGAGGCTCGACGAGGCGGGCAGCGTCGGGCTCGAAGCGCGCCCGGCGCTCATGTTCGCGGGCGGCCCCGGGCAACTCGACGCGGAGGTCGCCGCGAAGCTCGGCGTCGGCCACGCCTTGATGAACGAGCGGGGCCTCGTCGGCTTGAGCTGACCGGTCTTGGCAGCCACCAGTGGGAAAGAGCAGTCGGCGCGTGGCCGATTCACGCGACGTCGGATGCGAGCGACGTCGCCGTCCCACCCCTTCTCGTCGAGCTGCATCGAAAAAAGCTCCCCTTGAAGTAGGGGAGCTCGCGTCATGACGTCGAAGCTTACTCGGTCGCCACGCTTTGATCCATCGCTTGCGCCGCCGGGATGACCATGCGGAAGTGCGTGGCGGGATCCACGAGGAGCTCGGCGACTTTACGCGCCGCACCCGGTTGCTCGCTGGCCACGAGCGCTTGATGGTAATCGCCGAGAAGCTCGCGCACGTCCGCCACGCCCGACGCGCTCAGGGGCAGCACGACGACGTTCGCGCCCTTGGCGAGACGGCGCCGCAGCGCTTCGTCGTCCAAGCCTTGCTCGGGCGCATGCCGCAAGTACACGACGCCGCCCGACATGCCCGAGCAGATCCACGGCCCCGGATCGCCCATCACGAGGGCGCGTCCGGCGGTCATGTACTCGAAGGCGTAGCCTTTGGCGTTGGCGCGCGTGGCGAGCATGCCGAGCGAGTCGTCGACCTTGCCTCGCAACTCGCCGCCGAGGACGACGTCCGCGCCCGACAAGCGCACGCAGAAGCGCGAGTCCGCGCTGCCCTGCACGAGGAAACGCCCTCCGATCGCGCCGTACGCGAAGGACTTGCCGACCGAGCCGTCAATGCGCTCGCCTTGGTGGTTGCGGCCCTTGAGAATCAGAATGCGGCCGCCGAGCGCGCTCTTGCCGACGCCGTCTTGCGCGCCGCCCTCGACGTGGATTTCGACGGGCGCGTTGTTGAAGGCCCCGAGGCCGTTGCCGGGAATCGAGCCCGACTCGAAGTGCAACTTCACGCGGCCCGGCACGCGGCGCTTTTCACGCGTGAGCGTGCCGACCAAGTGCGTGCCCATCGCGCGGTCGCTCGACTGGATGGGACCGTCACGGTAAATGATCTCGTCTTCGTCGAAGGCGTCCGCGATCCACTCGGACAGCATGCGCGTCGTGGAGTTGAGCGGACGGTGGATGACGCGCCGCCCGAGCTTCTCCCATCCTTCGGGTTTCGGCGCGACTTCCAGCATCTCGGAAAGATCGAGGGCGTCCGTGTCGGCCTTCAAAAGGTCGGTGCGGCCGCGCAGTTCGCGCAAGCTCGTCAGGCCGAGGCTGGCGACGAGGCCGCGAAGTTCGTCGCCGAGACCCGTGAAGAAGCGGCTCAGGCGTTCGACTTCCACGGGCAGTTCGCGCGGCACGAAGCGCTTGAAGCCGTGCGCCTTGGCTTCCTCGGCGGTCGTGACTTGCGTCGTGATGCCGACGTGGCACGTGTCGAGTTGACAGCCACGGCAGATCGTGCAGCCGATCGCGACCATCGAGAGGGTGCCGAAGCCGACTCGGTCCGCGCCGAGGGCGACGATGCGGGCGACGTCGAGGGCCGTCTTGAGGCCGCCGTCCGCCCAAAGCTCGACCTTGTCGCGAATCCCGGCCGCGCTCAACGCGCGGTGTGCCCGGGCCACGCCGTACTCGACGGGCATCCCGGCGTACTTGAGGGCGTGCATGCGAGCGGCGCCCGTTCCGCCTTCGAAGCCGGATACGGTGATGATGTGGGCGCCCGCCTTCGCCACGCCGAGCGCGATCGTCCCGATGCCGTGTACGACGGGCACCTTCACGGAGATCTTTGCGGCGGGCGCGATGGTCTTGAGCTCCTCGATGAGCTGCGCGAGGTCCTCGATGGAGTACACGTCGTGGTTGTTGCTCGGCGAGATGAGGTCGACGCCTTGCGCGGCGTGTCGAGCCGCCGCGACCTTCGCGGAGACCTTCTTGCCCGGCAAGTGGCCGCCTTCGCCGGGTTTGGCGCCTTGGCCGACCTTGATCTCGATGACGGCGCAAGAGTTGAGCATGACGCTCGACACGCCGAACCTTCCCGAAGCCACTTGCTGACCGCGCCAGTGGTTGTAGTGCATCAGCATCTCGGGAATTTCGCCGCCTTCGCCGTTCATGGCGACGATGTTGAGCTTCTTGGCCGCCTCGACGTACGAGCGAAAGGCCGTTTCGCCTTGCGAACCGAAGCTCATCGCCGAGATCACGAACGGCAGGCTGTGGCCGCCCACAGCGATGTCCACGGCGTCCGGATCGACTTTCTCGACGTCGCTCGGAACGTCGAGGTCGAGAAGGCTGCGCGCCGCGAGCGGCATCTCCAACTCCAAGGCGCGAATGCGCGCCGAGTAGTCGCTCGGCGAAATTTCGCCGTTGGCGAGCGAGAAGGCCGCTTTGAACAGGCGTGGATTGAAGCGCTGGTCGCGGTCGGGCGCGAGCGTCCCGGCTTGCAGCTTGGCGAGGCGCGAGGACGCGGTCGCTTCGAGATCCTTGAGACCGTAGCCTTTCTCGGAGCCCCAAATGCCCGTGACGTTGAGGGTCTCCAAGATGTCGCTGGCGAGGCCCATCGCCGTGAAGATGCGGCCGTAACCGCGAATCTCGTGGATGCCCATGGTGCTCATGACCTTCTCGATGCCCTTCGACAAGCCCGAGACGATCTGGTCGCCGTGATCGGGGTACGCGGCGAACATGGCGGCGGGCTCGACCGCCTCGGCGCCGAGGCCGATCAGGAGCATGACGTCGTGCAAGTTGCGAACGGCGGCCGAACGCACGACGACCGAGGCGCGGCGGCGCAAGCTGATGCCGCTTTCGTCACGCGCGCCCGCGAAGGCCTTCTCCAAGACGGCGACGGCGAGCAGCACGTCGAGGGCCGCCTCGCCGTTGGCGTACAGCCGCGTGTCGTCGAGAATCAGCAGTTCGGCGTCGGCGCGTAAGGCTTCCAAACCGTCCGCGACGAGGCGGGCGAGCGCGACCTTGATCGATTCGCCCGCGCGCAAGTTGGGCGTGAGTTCGGCGTGGCGGAAGCGCTTCTTGAGCTCGGAGACCGTGAGGGTCTTGTGCTTTTTCGCGACGTCGCTCGTCGCGGCGAGGATCGGCGTGACGAGCTCCACCGAGTGCCCGTCGCTGGAGCCGGGCAGGGGGCGGCGTCCGACGAGCACGCGCGTCGAGAAGTGCTCGATTTCGCGCTCGCGGTCGATGGCGGGGTTGGTGACGACGGCGACGGTCTCCTTGAAGAACTCCGCCAAGTTCGGCTTCTCCGCGCGAAGCGCGGCGATCGGGCCGTCGTAACCGAGACTGGAAATCGGCTCGGCGCCCTTCTCGGCGAGGGCCTTGACGTACTCTTCGTCCCAGCGGTCCCAGCCGAAGGCGACGCGCACGTTCGAGGGAAGCTCGGCGACGTCGCTCTCGGCGACGTCGCCGCCAGGGCCGAGAAGGCGCAGGTGGGCGTTTTCCAAGCCCGCCTCCTTGCCGTGCACGCGCTCCAAGATGAGGCGCTGGACGTTCTCGTTGGCGTGAAGCCTCACGACGCCGTCTCCGAGGCAAGCGACCATCTTTTCGCCGGGAGAGAACGGCGCGGGGTCGCGCACCATCGATCCGAGCGGGATGACGCCGCGCTCGGACGACCAGAAGTACTCCTTTTCCGTCTCGCCGAACCAAAGCGGGCGCAGGCCGAGGGCGTCGACGCTGAACACGCACTCGGTGCCCGAGCGCGCGATGATCGCCGCCGGTCCTTGCGCGAGCGGGCCGCCCGCCGCGCGAAGGCCGAGGTAGGCGTCTTGCAACGAGGACGAGAAGGCGCGCACTTCGCTCAGGACGGGCGGAAAAACGCTCTCGACCGCTTCGAGCAGCGTCAGGCCGTGGTCGTGGATGTAGCCGGCCATGACGCGGTTGAGGTCTTGGCTGTCGGAACCGCCGGTGAGGGGCACACCGAGCTGAAGGCCCTCTTTGCGCAAACGCTCGATGGTGTTGATTTCGCCGTTGTGCGCGAGCATCGTGAACGGCTGTACCTGCTCGAAGGTGGAGAGGGTGTTCGTGGAGTAGCGGTTGTGCCCGATCGAGCACACGGACGTGTAGTCGTTGCGGGCGAGGTCCGGGTAGTATCGCGCGAGGATCTCGGCCGAGCCGCGCACCTTGTACACCACCGTCGCGACAGAGAAGCTCACGACGTGCACGGGCTGCTTTTCTTCGAGTTCGAGGCCGAGGTCGAACAGCTTGCCTTCGCGTTCGCGCAGCGTGTCGCCCTTGATGAGGCCCACGACTTGGACGAAGAGCGGCTCGGTGAGGCGCGCGACGGGTCCGAGCGCGCGCGAGTACACCGCGCCTTGACGTTCCATCAGAATCGACAGGCCGTAACGGCCCGAGGCGGCGTGCAACGCGTCGAGCAACTCGCGCGGCTTGTGGCCTTGCGGAACGAAGAAGTGCCCGACGAAGAACGACGGGTCGTACGCCTTGTCACCGTCGAGGCCCTCGTCGCCGAGCAGCTTGCGCCACAGCTGACGGGGAATGTCGGTTTGGACGCCGCAGCCGTCGCCTTCGCCTCGCACCTCGCCACTCCGGTGCGCCATTCGTGCGAGCGCTTCCACGGTGCGCGTGACGTTGCCGTGCGTGGCCTCTCCCGTTTTGCGAACGTTGGCGATGATGCCGCAAGCGTCGTGGCCGATTTCGTCGAAGGAGCCGGGAAAGTCGCGCTCGAGGCGACGGCGCTCGGCGGTGCGGTAAAGGCTTTCGGGCAGAGGCTGTGAATGTCGCTTCATGTCGGCTCCTCGTTGGCGTCGCAAGGTTTGTGTGACAACTACGCCATCGTAAAATTATTCAAATCAGGCCATAACATTGCTCCTCGTGTTGCGCCTCTGCTTAGACGAGGGAAGACATTCTGATCAAAGATGAGAACTCCTATTGACTTCATGAAGAATCTAAGTCACAATTGAATCAAGCGGTTTTTCGTCGCGGAGGTATTACATCGTGGAAACGTTGCGCGTATCCGGCAAATCACGTCCAAACGCCGTCGCCGGGGCGATTGCCGCTTTGCTTCGAACGCAAGGAGAAGTCGAGGTTCAAGCGATCGGCCCCGCCGCCGTCAACCAAGCGGTCAAGGCGATCGCCATCGCTCGAGGCTACATCGTCCCGGACGATCTCGACCTCAACACCCAGCCCGCGTTCGTCAAGCTCGACCTCGAGGAAGAGGAACGCACCGCCGTGCGCTTCAACATCACGTGCTTTCGCACGAACAGCTGACCGTTCTTTCTCGCGTCACAACTTCGATTGACTCGTGCCTCACGGAGGTGACGTTGGCGTCTCTAGACTGATGTCGGAGACGCCATGAACGACTACTACCTCTTGATGCTGCTGCTGTTCGGCGCGTCGGTGCTCGTGCAAAGCTACTTGTCGAGCACCTACCGCAAGTACTCGCGCGTCGCCAACACGCGCGGCTTCACGGGCGCGCAAATCGCCCGCATGATCCTCGACGAGAACGGCTTGCGAAACGTTCCCGTCGAAATGGTTCCCGGTCAGCTCACCGATCACTACGACCCGATTCGAAAGGTCGTGCGTCTGTCGCAAGTCAATTACGGCGTGCCAAGCGTCGCCGCCGCCGCCGTCGCCGCCCACGAAGTCGGGCACGCCATTCAAGACAAGGTGCGCTACCCCGCCTTGAACCTGCGCGCCCGCCTGCTGCCCGCCTTGCAGATCGGCGCGAACTTCGGACCGCTTCTCGTCATCGTCGGCTTGGTCCTCACGAGCCCCGGCCTGTTTTGGCTCGGCATCGTCTTCTTCGCGGGCGCCTTGATCTTCCACCTCGTGACGCTGCCCGTCGAATTCGACGCGTCGCGCCGCGCCCTGGAGATCCTCTCCGCGCGCGGCTACCTCGTCGGGCCCGAAGTCGTCGGCGCCCGCACCGTGCTGAGCGCCGCCGCGCTCACCTACATCTCCGCCTTCGCGATCGCCCTCGTCCAACTGCTGTCCTTTTTGGGCTTCGCCCGCCGAGACTGATACACTTGGGGGTCATGCCAGCCCCGTTCAATCCTGCCCGCCGCCTCGCCGTCAACGCCCTCGTGCGTGTACGGCGAGGCGACGCGTTCGCCGCGACCGCCCTCGACGAGGGCTTGTCCAAAGCCCGACTCGAGCCTCGCGACGCGGGCCTCGCCACCCACCTCGTGTACGGCGTTTTACGCCACCACTTCACCCTCACGGCGGCCCTGGCGCCGCTGCTACGCGGCAAGACGCCCGACAAGGCGATGGCCTTGCTGCTCGCCGGGGCCTTCGAGAAACTCATATTGGGAACGCCGCCGCACGCGGTCGTCAACGAGTACGTGTCGCTCGCCAAAGCGGAACTCGGCAAGCTCTCGGGGCTCGCCAACGCCGTGCTGCGCCGCGTGGAGGCGCCCGAGGTGACGCCCGAGACGGAGTTCAATTTGCCCGCGTGGCTCGTTTCGGAATTCGAAGGCGGCTACGGCGAGCAAGCCGAGGCGGTCATGCGCGACTTCCTGACGCCCGCGCCGCTGTGGCTGTGGACGACCGACTCGGGCGCGCGCGCCCTCGAAGACGAAGGAGCTTTGCTCGAACCCGGCGTCGGCGACGTTTTGAAGGTCGTGCTGGGAGGGTCGCTGCGCGCGTCGAAGGCTTGGCGCGAAGGAGGCGTGCAGCCCATCAATCCGGCGTCGTACGCCGTGACCGAGTTGCTCGGCGACGTGAAGGGACGGCGCGTGCTGGACCTCGCGGGCGGCTCGGGCGTCAAGGCCGCGATGCTCACCGCCCGTGGAGCGCGGGTCACGTCGCTCGACGTGGACGCCCGCAAGCACAAGGCCGCCGAGGAGAACTTCAAGCGCCTCAACTTGCAAGGCGAGTTTCGCCAAGCGGACCTTCGCACGCCGCCCGACGTGCCGCCCGCCGACCTCGTCCTGCTCGACGCGCCTTGCACGGGCACCGGCACGCTGCGCGCACATCCCGAGATCAAACTGCGCCTCACGCCGACGTCCATCGCCGAACTCGCGGAGTTGCAGCGTCACATGCTGGAGAGTGCCGCCACGGTCACGTCGCCGGGCGGCACCCTCGTCTACTCGGTCTGTTCGGTCACGGACGCCGAAGGACCGGCGGTCGTACGCGACTTTCTGCGCCACCACGCCGACTTCGAATCCGTCGGCGCGCACCTCACGGTGCCGAGCGTGCAAGACGATTTCGGTGCTCGCACGCTCGCCGTGAACGGCATCGACGGGTTTTACACGGCGAAGTTGCGCCGCCTCTGATCAATCCGCCGCTCCCAAGACGGTCGGCGTCTCTTCACGGGTATCGCGGAAGAAGCGGTGCAAGGCCGAATCGAAGGCAGGCATGATACGGCCACGCTCGCTCGACAAGACCGTGTAGGCGGGTCTCGGCGCCCGCAGGTTCAACTCGCTCGTCGCCACGCCGCGAACGAGGGCGGAGTCGAGGTTCGCTTGCTCGGCCACGACGCGGGCGAAATCGGCCCAGCTGAGCGCTCCCTCGTTGGCGAGGTGCCACACGCCGAACTCGGCGTCGATCAGGAGGTCGAGCGAGGCGTTCACGAGGTCGGGCACGTACGTCGGGCTCACCACCGCGTCCTCCGCCGCGACGACCTCGCCTCGTTCGCGCAAGCTTCGCAGAACGTGCACGACGAAGTTGTACTCGTCCCACGGTCCGAAGAACGCCGACGTTCGCACGACGAGCGCGTGGTCGTGCGCGGCGAGCGTCGCTTCCTCGGCCGCCCGCTTGCTGCGCCCGTACGCGTTCAAGGGATTGGGCGCGTCGCTTTCCACGTACGGCCTGCCCTTCGAACCGTCGAACACCAGATCCGACGAGTACGTCACGAGGGGAATGCCGCGCAAGGCGCACTGAGCTGCCAAAATGGCCGCGCCGTCCACGTTCTCGCGGTCGTTTCGCGAATCGCTCTCCGCGTCGTCGACGCGCACGAAGCCCGCCGCGTTGACGACGGCCCACGGTCGCACGGAATCCAACGCCGACTTCACGCTCTCGGCGTCGGCGATGTCGAGGACGTCTCGGCGCGTGAGGACGTACGGCAAGCCGCGAATTTCGCAGACGCGCGCGAACGCTCGCCCCAAGGTGCCCGTCGCTCCGGTCACGAGGATCGGCCTGGCTCGGCGCCGCTCCACCGTCACCGCTCCAAACGCCGGATACAGCAGTCGGTGCGACCGAGCCCACCAGCCGGGCGCGTCGAGGACGGGATGCGACGGTTCCTCGCCGCGCGCGAGTTGCCGCGCGAGCGTCACGAGGGCCGTCGGACGCGGCTTCTCGGCGCGCACGTCCCACAAGCCGGGCTCGTAATGTCCTTCACGGCGCGTCAGGAGGCTGTTCCACTCGAACGCTCCGAACGCCGACCAGACGGTCACGGCGCGCACGTCGGCTCCTTCGAGCCGAGCGTCCTCGGCGGCGTGCCACGCGTCGTGCAACCAACGCAACTGCTCTTCTCGCGTGCAGCCGAGGTGCGCTTCCGTGATCGCCATCGGCGCGCCGTAGCGTTCGTGCGCTTCGAGCAAGCGCGCTCGAAAGCCGCCCATGCCTTCGCCGAGGACGCGCACGGCCTCCACGTCCGCGTACGCGTCGCGTTCGTTGCCGCCGTGCACTTCCTTCGGATAGAGGTGCAAACGGTGGTCGAGAAAGCGTTCGCTCGTCACGTACGCGTTGATTCCCAGAATGTCGGGCGGCAAGGGATTGTCTTGGAACCACGCGAGGTCGCGCTCGTCCGCGCCGATCCAGCGCAAAAACTTCCACATGGTGTGCTCGCGGTCCACGCGTCCCGACAGCAAGTCGAACGTCAGCCAGCGCCGCACGTTCTCGAAGTCCGCCTGGTACTGCAACTTCGGCGTGGCGCGCGTGCAGCCGAGGTCCTCGGTTTGCACGAGCAAAGCGCCCGGAGTGACGTCGCGAATGGCGCGCATCGCGAGGACGGTGCCCATCAGTTCGTTTTTCAGGCACGCCCACCACGTTCGTTCGTCGCGGCCGTGCGGATACCAGTGGCCGTACAATCCCGCGAACCGCGCCGTCGTGAGCGGTTCGTTCACGGGCGTCCACGCGTCGATCCACGGGTAGCGCTCGGCGACTTGCCGCGCGTAGCGCGCGAGCAACTCGGGAAAGGCGTCGTCCACGAGGCTCGTGCCCGTGGGGCCGCTTCCGTGGTGCAGCAGGCCCGCGATGGGCTTGAGGCCCGAACTCTTCACGACTTCGAGGCGTCCGTCGCTCCACGTCCAGTTCGGCTCGTCTCCGAGGGCTTTCGTCACGCGTTCCCACAGCACGGGGAAGCGCACCCGCGACGCGCCGAGGCTGGCGAGGCGAGCGACGTCCTCGGGTCGAGACGCGAAGCCGCTCAGTTCGCTTTGATCCAGATATTCGTTGCCGACGCGACTCACGGTCGCTTCCGGACCAACCCACAACTCCAGAGGCGATCTTGGTAAATGCGTCATGTGCCTCCCGCTCGATGTGAACGGGCGGGTCGTCGACCCGCCCACACGAGGAATATGCTCAGTCTCCGAGCGCCGCGTCTTCTTGCAGCAGCCCTTCATGTTTGGCGCGTAGCTTTCCGAAGACCGTGAGGGCTTGGGCCACGACTTGATCCATGTTGTAGTAGCGGTACGTCGCGAGCCGCCCGACGAAGGTGACGTTGTCGAGTTGCTTGGCCTCGGCTTCGTAGAGCTTGTAGATCTCTTGCGTCTCGGGCTTGGGCACCGGGTAGTACGGATCGCCTTCGGCGCGCGGATACTCGTACACCACCGAGGTCGCGTCGTGCTTTTGGCCCGTGATGTGCTTGAACTCGCTGATGCGCGTGTAGCCGTAGTCGTTGGGGTAGTTCACCGTGCCGACCGGCTGGAATTCGTCTTGCATGAACGTCTGGTGCTCGAAGTGCAGCGAGCGGTAAGGCAACTTGCCGTACTTGAAGTCGAAGTACGCGTCGACGGGTCCCGTGTAGATCATGTGCGTCCAGGGAATGACGTCGACGATCTCGCGGTAGTCGGTGTTGAGCATCACCTTGATGTTCGGGTGGTCGAGCATGTTTTCGAACATCCGGGTGTATCCGTGCAGCGGCATCGCTTGGTAAGTGTCGGCGAAGTAGCGGTCGTCGCGGTTCGTGCGCGTGGGAACGCGCGCCGTCACGGAAGCGTCGAGCTCGCTCGGGTCCATGCCCCATTGTTTTCTCGTGTAGCCGCGGAAGAACTTGTTGTACAAGTCGCGCCCGACCTTAGACACGACGACGTCCTCCGAGGTGCGGACCTGCTCGACCTTCTCGGCGACGGACGCGAAGAACTCCTCGACTTGAAACGAGGTGAGATTGAGGCCGTACAGCTTGTTCACCGTGTCGAGGTTGATCGGGATGGGCAGCAGTTGCCCGTCCACGCTCGCGAGAACGCGGTGCTGGTAGGGACGCCACTTCGTGAACTGCGACAGGTAATCGAAGACTTGCGCGGAGTTGGTGTGGAAGATGTGCGGTCCGTACGGGTGGATCAGGATGCCCGCGTCGTCGTACTTGTCGTAGGCGTTGCCGCCGATGTGCGGACGCTTGTCCACGATGAGGACGCGCAAGCCCAGTTGGGACGCCAAACGCTCGGCGAGTACGCTGCCCGCGAAGCCCGCCCCGACGATGAGGTAGTCGAATCCGTAGGCCGTATTAGTCATCCGCCACCCCCGCGACGTTCGCGCCGCTCGCATGATCGGGCGCGATCACGCGCACCGCCTCCAAGTCCTTCGTTCGCGCGACGTCGCTCGTCCGATTGCTTCCCGTCACGCGGTTGACGCTGGCGTCGTCGTAGTTCGTGACGCCCTTGATCATTTCGCGGTTCGTCATCGCTTCGAGAATCAGTTCTTCCATGCCCGCCCACGTACGGTCCCACGACAAGCGCGCGAGCATCCGGTCGGCCTTGGCTTGCCGCGCGGCGTTGTCCACCGCGAGCGCCTCTTCAATGGCCGCTTCGAATTCGTCGGCGTCGACGGCGATGCGCACGACGTCTTCTTCGCCCCACGGACGGATGACGTCGCGAATGTTCGTCGACACGACCGGGACACCCGCCGCGAGGTACTCGGGCGTCTTCGTCGGCGAGATGTACTCGGTCGCGTCGTTGCGCGCGAACGGCAGCAGCGCGACGTCCCAGTGCGCGAGGTACGCGGGCAGTTCGGTGTACTTCTTCATTCCGAGGTAGTGGATGTTCGCGCCCCTGGGAAGATCGTGCTCGGAGATCTTGACGACGGGCCCGAGGAACACGAATTGCCACTCGGGACGTCGCGCGGCGACTTCACGCACGAGGTCGATGTCGAAGCGCTCGTCGATCACGCCGTAGAAGCCGAGCTTCGGCCCTGGAATACCGATTTGGTCTTGCGGTTCGGCGAGGCCCGCGCGCGCCTGCGCGAAGTGCGAGACTTCCACGCTCGACGGGAAAGGGTGGGCGTTGTCGTGCTGCAAACGCTTGTTTTCCCAAATGCGGTAGCCGCCGGTGAACACGACGTCGGCGAGCCCGAACAATTGGCGTTCGCGCTCGCGCAGTTCGGGCGGCGCGCCTCTGAATTGCGCGAGTTCGTCCATGCAGTCGTACACGGTGCAGGCCGGGGCGGGGCCTTCCTCGAACAACGGCGCGGTCACGGGCAATTCGAAGGGCGTGTAGACCCACAAGACGTAGTCGCGAACGTCGTGCTCGCGCATGTAGGCGTGCAACAGCTTTGCGGTCAGCGCTTGTGATTCGGCGGGACCGTGCCCCGCTTCGACGTGTGGGGTGAGCACGACGACGCCGCTCGGGTCGACTTTGCATTCCAGAAAGTCGCCGTCGCCGAAGATGGGCTCTTCGAAGTAGAGCACCCGGCGGTGCCGGGCAGCTCGGGTCATGAGGTGTTGTGGACGTTGAAAGACGAAATTCCAGCGAAGGTGGGAAATGCAGACCAAATCTGGGGAAGCGTTCAATTCGGGTCCTTTCTTGGGCGCTCAGAAATGAGATTGTGCGCTTGCCCAACCGTGTAGTGCAATGCACACTGAGCGTACCCTGTACACCAAGGAGGGCGGTGAAGCGAGCCTTAAGGCGCGCTCCGACTTTTCATGATGATTCCTCCATCTTTCGAAGCAAATGGCAAGGAAAGCCGGGGGGCTGTTCGAGGCGGATGCTAGGCTCGTTGCATGTGGTTGCACTCTCTTACGGTCGGTGAGGCGCGCGTCACGTCGCTTTCCGACGGCTTTTTGCGTCTCGACGGTGGAGCGATGTTCGGCGTGGTGCCGAAGAACCTTTGGAGCAAATTGCACGCGCCCGACGAGCAAAACCGCGTCGCGTTGCGCATCAATCCGCTGCTGATCCAACTGGGTGGCAAAAACGTTCTCGTCGAGACGGGCATGTGGGATCGCGGCGGCGAGAAGTTCGAGGCCATTTACGGCGTCGAGCGCGACACGACCGTGTTCGACGGACTGCGCGCGATGGGACTCGCGCCGTCGGACATCGACCTCGTCATCAACACCCACCTGCACTTCGATCACGCCGGACGCAACACCACGGCGCTCGGCCGACCGACCTTCGAGCGGGCGCGCTACGTCGTTCAGGCGCAAGAGTTGCACGACGCTCTGCATCCGCACGACCGCGCGCGCGCGAGTTACATTCCAGAAATCTTCGAGCCGCTCGCCGAGGCTGGGGTCTTCGAGATCGTGGAGGGCGAAGCGGAGTTGCTCGCGGGGTTGTCGGTCTTGCCGCTTCCCGGGCACAACCTCGGCCAGCAGGGCGTGGTCCTGCGCTCGGAAGGGCAGACGCTCGTGTGTACGGCGGATCTCATGCCGACCCTCGCGCACGCGCCGTATCCGTACGTCATGGGCTACGACCTTTATCCGGTGACGTGCGTGGACGTTCGGCAGACCTACTTTCCGCGCTGGGCCGAAGAAGGCGCGATCATCGCGCCGCCTCACGATCCACGGATACCGTTCGCGAAGTTCGAGGCCAATCCGAAGGGGGGCTACGTCGCTCGACCGCTGCATTGACACCACGGCAAAAAAATCACGCGCTGTTTTATCGTGAAACAAATCACTTGGCTTACGATGTCCCCATGCGGATTCTCGTCATCAACAGCGGCTCCAGCAGCCTGAAGTATCGCTTCCTCGCCTCGAACGGCGAAGTGATCGCCAAAGGCTTGATCGAGCGCGTCGGCACGGACGTTCCGAACCACCGCGCCGCACTGGAGGCCGCGTTGCGCGACATCGACGTGCCGACCGTCGACGCGGTCGGTCACCGCGTCGTTCACGGAGGCGAGCGCTTTCGAGACGCCACGCCGATCACGCCCGACGTCATCGCCACCCTCGAGGAACTCACGCCGCTTGCCCCGCTTCACAACCCGCCGGGTCTGGAAGGAATTCGCGCCAGCCTCGACCTTTTGAAAGGCAAACCCAACGTCGCCGTGTTCGACACCGCCTTCCACGCGACCCTGCCGCCCGAAGCGTACTTGTACGCGCTCCCGTACGACTTGTACCGAGAGCACGGCGTGCGCCGCTACGGCTTTCACGGCACCAGCCACGCGTTCGTCGCCCGAGAAGCCGCCCGCATCGTGGAGCGCCCTCTCGAGACGCTCAAGATCGTGACGCTGCACCTCGGAAACGGCGCGAGCGCCACCGCCGTGAAAGGAGGCGTCAGCGTCGACACCTCCATGGGCTTCACGCCCCTCGAAGGGCTCGTGATGGGCACGCGAAGCGGCGACATCGACCCCGCCATCGGCTTGTGGCTCGCCGAACGCTTCGGCGCGGCGCAAGCGAACGACATTCTCAACCGTCGCAGCGGCGTCCTCGGCGTGTCGGGCGTCTCGAACGATCTGCGCGACGTGCACCGCGCGCGCATCGACGGCGACGAGCGCGCCCTGCTCGCGCTGCAAGTCATGGTGCACCGACTGCGCCAATACGTCGGGGCCTACGCCGCCGTGCTCGGCGGACTCGACGTATTGGCGTTCACGGGCGGCGTCGGCGAAAACGACGCCTGGGTTCGCGCGGAAGTGCTGCGCGGCTTGGAATTCCTGGGCCTTCGGCTCGATTCGAACGCCAACGAGCGCGGCGCGGCGCGCATCACGCTCGGCGACCTGCCCGCCGCGCTCGTCGTTCCGACCGACGAGGAAGGCGAGATCGCACGGCAGACGGCGGCGGTGCTGTCCCGGCGTTGACGGCGAGAATCGCTTACACTGCTCGTCATGAACCCTTTGAATACGCCGAAAGTCGTCGACAAACCTTGGGGTCGTGAAATCTGGTACGCCGATCAGGAGCGTTACGCGGGCAAGGTGCTCGAAGTCAACGCCGGAGCGCGCCTCAGCCTGCAGTACCACGAACGCAAGACCGAAACGCTGTACCTCCTGTCGGGCCGCGTTCGCCTCACGTTCGGAACGCTCGGTGCGGAACCCGAGGTGTTCGAGTGGACGCCCGGCCAAGCCGTGCACATTCCCGCCAACACCGTTCACCGCTTCGAAGCCGTCGAGAACAGCGTCTTGCTCGAGGTCTCCACGCCCGACCTCACGGACGTCGTGCGTCTCTCGGACGACTACGCCCGACCCGAGCGCGACTGACGTCCGAACGACGCTGCTTCGGTCGCCTCGCGCGGCGCGCGAGGCGACCGTTTCGTGTCGAGCCTTGTCCTCTCTACGCCAGCAATGAAGATCTCGTCGAAACGCGCGGGCGCTTCACGCGACGGCCACGTGACGACAAATTGGCGGGCCGTCGCGCCTGAATCCTGCCGATCCGTCCCATCCAAAGGCCGCTCTGCCGAGGAGCGCGGGCGACGGCGAATCGGTCCTTCGCGGAGTTTGCGTTCTTTTTCATGGTCGCGCCCGCCGGAACGGTTCAAGGTGAGCTATGTCTCACAATCGAACGCTGCGGCTCGGCCGCCTCGTCCTCGTCGCCTCTCTCGCGTTCTGTCCCTGGGCAAGTTCGACGGGCGCCCTGGCGAACGCGGTGACGACCGACACCACGACCGCGCGAACGCTGCACGCGAGCGTCAAGACGGTGTTCGAGGACGGCACGATCGTGCTGGAGGTCGGCGGTCGGCTCGTGCCCGTGCGACTCGACGGGGTCGTGCCATTGCCGGGCGCGTATCAAGCGATGCTCGCCGCGTTGCCGTCGGGCGTGCGCGTTCGCTACCAGGTCGTGAAGAAGGGTCCTCCCGCAACGGTTCTGCTGTGGCGAAGCGCGCTCACCTTGCAAGAAGAACTGCTCAAGAAGAAGGTCGTCTTGAAGCGTTGAAGCAACAATATTGCTTTTCCCTCTCTACATAGGGCCTCCCTTGCAATTCTGACTAGAATAAGAGTAGGATTTACGCGACATGTTGCGCTCGCATTCGAAGCTCGTTCTGCTCACCCCCGGCCCGACGCCCCTCCACGACGAAGCGGTGAGCGCCCTCGCTTTGCCGATGCTGGGTCACATGGACGCCGAGGTGCTGAACCTCAACGCCGAGATTCAAGCGGACCTGCGCGTCATGTACGGTGCTCCGAACGCCTTCACGGCCTTGCTGTCGGGCACGGGAAGCCTCGGGATGGAGGCGGGCTTCGCCAACCTCGTGGAAGCCGGAGACGACGTGCTCGTGCTCGTCAACGGCACTTTCGGCGCACGCATGGCCGAGATGGCCGCTCGGTACGGCGCCAACGTCCGCGTCGTGACCGCTCCGAGCGGCGAGGCGATCGATCCCGACGACGTCGCTCGGCACCTCGGACGCGCCCGCATGGTGGCCCTGGTGCACGGCGAGACGAGCACGGGCGTCCTCAATCCTTTGCCGGACATCGCGCGCATCGTGCGCGAAAAGTCCGACGCCTTGTTGTGCGTCGACGCCGTCACGACCGTCGGGATGGGCCCGTTCGACATGGAAGGCCTCGGCATCGACTACGCCTACACCGGCTCGCAAAAGTGCTTGTCGGCACCTCCCGGCGTCGCGCCCGTCGCGATTTCTCCGCGCGCCCTCGCCCGCTTCGACGCGCGGCGCACGCCGACGCCCTTGTGGTACTGCGACTTCGGCGGCTTGCGTGACTACTGGGAAAAGCGCTCGTACCACCACACGGTCCCCGTCAATTTGCACTTCGCCTTGCACGCCGCCCTGCGCGCGGCCTTGCGCGAAGGCTTGTACGCCCGTGCGGCCCGCGCGCGCGACGTCGGGTTTGCCGTGCTGTCCGCCCTTCAACCCGCGGGCTTCACGCCCTTCGTGCCTACCGAGGCGGCCCGTCTGCCCACGGTCCTCGCGTTGCGCCTGCCGCCCGGACTCGACGACGCCGCCGTGCGCGCCGAATTGCGGCGTCGCGGCATGAGCGTCACGGGCGGGCTTGGCGACACGGCGGGCCTCATCTGGCGCCTCGGGCTGATGGGGGAGAGCGCTCGGCCCCACCTGTACCGTCCGTTTCTCGCCACGCTCGAGGATCTGCTGGGTGAACGCGACCTCGTGCGGCGCTTCGACGCGGCCCTGTCTTTGCAAGTCGCGGCCGACTGACCCGCCGAGGCGCGTACAATTCCCGGCATGTACTTGCCCGCGCACTTTCAAGAAGACGATCCGGCAGCGTTGCTCGCCTTCATGCGGGCGCATCCGTTCGCCGTGGTCGTCACGGCGCCGTCCGGCGTGCCCTTCGCGTCGCACGTTCCGCTTCTGATCGACGAGGACGAGAGCGGTACGGTGACGCTGCGCTCGCACCTCGCGCGGGCGAACAAGCAGTGGACGCACTTCGAGGCGGGCGAAGTCCTCGTGATCTTCGGCGGTCCGCACGCCTTGGTACATCCCGCCTGGTACGAGTCCCAGCCCAACGTCCCGACGTGGAATTACGTCGTGGTCCACGCGTACGGAACGGCCACCTTGGTCCACGACGCCGAGCGAGTCCGCGACATCGCGTACGGGCTCGTTCGCGAGCACACGCCCGATATGGCGGCCGTCCCGGCGGACTTCGAACGACGCTTGCTCGCCGGGGTCGTCACGTTCGAACTGCGCGTCACGCGCCTGCAAGGCAAGTTCAAGCTCAGCCAGAACAAGACGGCGCTCGATCGCGAGCAGGTCGCCCGCCAACTCGAAGGGTCGGGCCGCGACGAGGAACGCGCCGTCGCCGCCCTCATGCGGGAGCGCGAATGAAACTGTCGCCCGTCACCTTGCGCGGCGCGCTCGTGACGCTCGAACCCTTGACGCTCGATCACGTGCCCGCCCTCGCCGCCGCCGCCGTGAAGGCGCGTGACGCGGCCGACATCACCTCCATCCCGCTCGGAGAGGCGGCGGTCACGGCCTACGTCCGCGCCGCCATAAGCGCCTTCGAGGCGGGCCGCGCGTTGCCGTTCGCGACCTTGAACGCTTCGGGAGTCGCCGTGGGCTCGACCCGCTTCGGCAACGTCGAGTTCTGGTCGTGGCCCGACGGCCGCACGTCCGTCACGCCCGACGCGCTGGAAATCGGATGGACGTGGCTGGTACCGACCGCGCGCCGCACGGGACTCAACCGTGAAGCGAAGCGGCTCATGCTGAGCCATGCTTTCGACGTCTTGCGCGTCAAGCGCGTGACCCTCAAGACCGACGCGCGCAACGCGCGTTCGCGCGCCGCCATCCTCGGCATCGGCGCGACGTTCGAGGGCGTGCTGCGCGCCCACGTGCCCGCCGTGGACGGCGGCGTGCGCGACTCGGCGATGTACAGCATCCTCGCGGCCGAATGGCCGAACGTGAAACGGCGTCTCGAAGCGCGTTGAGGCGCGTCAGCCGCCCATGCGGCCCGAGCGGATGACGTCCGCGATGACGGGCGGCAAGTTCCAGGCGACGATGTCGAACGCCGCGGCGTGAAAGTCGTACGGAATCTTGTGCAAGCTGACCTTGACGTCGCGGTCGATGTCCACGATGGCGACGTCGGCGCCCGGCTCGGAGTTCAGCGACAAACCGACCGAACCGGGATCCACGATGAACGTGTCGCCGACTTTACGAAAGAACGGCACGTGCGTTCCGCCGCACACGAGGATCTTCGCGCCGAGATTGTCGATGATGTTCTGCAGTTGCCGGTCGTCCGCGAGCAGGTCGAGTCGAGCGTCCGGATCGTGCGGGGAGCCGTGGAAGTACCGAACGCGGCCCGCCTTCGTCATGACGCGCCCTCCCGCCGGAAGGCGCCGCAGGAAATCGAGCTGTTCGGGCGTCAACATCGTACGCGTCCACTGCAGCGTCTCCTCGGCGACGCCCGAGCGCCCCGAGCGTTCCGCGAACCCGAAGGCGACGCGCGCGTCCGAAGAGCCGAGCGAGCACACCCACTCCTCGCGTTCGATCAAGTCGATGACCGCTCCCGGAGAAGCGCCGTAGCCGACGAGGTCGCCGAGAATGAACACGCTCTCGACTTCTTGATGCTCCAAGAAACGCTGCACCGCGCTCAACGCTTGGATGTTGCCGTGAATGTCGCTGAGGAACGCCAATCTCAAAGTGCTTTCACTATACGCTACGTGCGGCGCTTCGAAGACGACATTTTTCATGGTTGTTTCATCCCAGCGCGGCGCGCGCTAGCATGGCGACGTGCCGATTCTCATCGCCGCCTTGGCCCTCCTGCTGGGCGCCGCGCTGGCGGGCTGCTCGATTCCCTTGCCGTGGAGCTTTCTCGCGCCCGTTCCGCTCGCGTTCCTGTTCGCCTTCGTGGCCGCCGCGCCAACGCCCAAGAACGGCGCTTGGCGCGCGTTCCTGGCGGGCTTCGCGTTCTTCACGCTTCACCTCATGTGGCTGCCCGAAAGTTTCGGCGCGGGATTCGGGCCGTTCGGCGTCGTGATGTTCCTGCCGGTCTTCGCGTTGCTCGGCGTGTTCGTCGCGCTGCTCGCCTTCGTGACCTCGAGCCTCACGAGTGCGTGGTGGGCGCGCGTCTGGCTGCTCGCCTTCGGCTGGGTGCTCGTCGAGTGGCTGCGTCACCTCGGGCCGCTCGCCTTTCCTTGGGGCACGCTCGGCTACACGACGCTGCCCACCCCCGCCGTGCAAATCGCCGACCTCGGCGGCGTGCTGTTGCTGAGCCTCCTCGTCACGTCGACCGGCGCGACCCTCGCGATGCTCGTGCGCCGTGAGTGGCGCCCGCTCGTCCCCATGACCTTGCTGTGGCTCGGCGCGCTGGGTTACGGCGCCAGCCGCACCTTGCCTCAAGGCGAGCCCGGACGGGCCTTGCTGCTGCGCACCACCTTCGCGCAATTCGAGAAAGTCTTCGACTTCGACGCGTACTGGAATCAGCAACTCGCCCTCACGTCGCAAGTCCAGCCGGGCGAGCTCGTCGTGTGGAGCGAGACGTCCGTGCTCAGTCCCGCGTGGATCGACCGTCTGCCCAACCGCCCGATGATCACCGGCGTCAACTACAGCAATTCCGACGGCTCGTGGTCGAACTCGGTCATCTCGTGGAACGACGGCGTTCTCGCCCGCGGAGACAAAGTCAAGCTCGTGCCATTCGGCGAGTACTCACCGCTGGCGCGCGAGCTGCGGCCCGTGTACGACTTCTTCTACACCCGCTTCGTCGGAGCGCCCTTCACAGTTCGCCGCCCGGGTACCGACATGCGGCCGCTGCCGCTCGAAGGCCGCGCGTATGGAGCGTACATCTGCTACGAAAGCGTCTTCGGCGCGCTCACGGCCAAACTCGCCCGAGAAGGCGCCGAGGTTCTCGTCAACGTCTCGAACGACGGCTGGTTCAATCCGCTCGGCGTCGCTCAGCACTTCGCGATGGGCCGCGTGCGCGCCATCGAGACGCGTCGCTACGTCCTGCGCTCGGTCAATCTCGGCGTGGCGGGCGTCGTCGATCCGCTCGGTCGGCCCGGCACGACCTTCGACGGGCCGAGCTCCGGCGTCGTACACGCCCGCTTCGACTTCCTGAGCGCCGAAACGCCGTACACGCGTTTCGGCGACTTGCCGGTCGTGCTGCTGAGCGCGGCGCTCGCCCTCGCGACCCTTTTTTTGGCGAGGCGCGCGTCACCTCAAGAATCGTCCAAACAACGCTTGTGGTATCGCGGGCGCGGTGAAGGCTAACATGAAGTCGGTCAAGTCAGCCAAGAGGTGAAGAGCATGCGAACACTTCATCGACCCCGACGCGAGGTGCGCGCTTGAAAGCGCCCGTCTTGCACCTGCCCGTTCTCGTCGTCACGCCGCACAATTCCGGGCACGCGCCCCTCGACATTCTCGCGCAGATGCTCGGCGCGGCGGCCTTCGACCGTACGACCCGCGAAGCGAAACTCGAGCACCTTCTGCACGCCGCCGAGCCCTTCACGGACGTGATCTTCCACTCGGCGCGCGCCCGCATGTGGCACGCCGGAATCTCGCCGTTCGTCGTGGACGTCGCCGAGGACCGCGACGACGACGCCCTCAACGGCGCGCCGGGCGGCGTCATTCCTTATGCCGACACGCTCCTGCGTCCTCTGTACCCGCACGGCTTCCACCTCACGACCGAGGAGCGCGAAGACCGCTTGCGCCGCTACTGGGATCCGTTTCACGAGGAGATCGAACGGACGATCGCGCGTCACAAGGTGCGCATGATCGTCACGGGGCACGCCATGCACACGCTCGGTCCGATCGGCTCGCACGACGAGGGACGGCGTCGCCCCGCCCTCACGCTCGTCACGGGCGGCGACGCCTTCGGCGACAAGCGCACGGGACGTCCCGTCACCGTCGACGCGTCGACGGCACGCGCCCTCCACGGTTTGCTGGAGTTGCACTTCGGTTCGCTCGTCGCCGCGACGCGTGACGTGCCGCGCGAAGTGGCCCTCAACGTTCCCATCGCCGGCGATCCACTCGCCGTTCGCTACGCGACGCGACCGCGCCCCGTGCCCGTACCCGCCTTCGGAATTCTGCTCAACCGCGCCCTCTTCCTGCGCGGCGATCAGCCCGACGACGTGCGCGTGCGCGCCCTGAACGCCGCGTTCGAAGCGTTCTTGCGAGACGCGACGCGCGTCGTTTTGGATCAAGACGTGGCGTGAATCGTTGAAGGCGTCGCGTCGCCGTGAGCGCGTGAAGTGCGCGTGAGCGCCCTGCTAGAATGCGCGCGTGTATACGAACCGGCGAGCGCATTTTGAGTACGAGCTGCTGGAGCGCTTCGAGGCCGGCATCAGCTTGACGGGCAGCGAAGTCAAGAGCATCCGCGCGGGCGGCGTGGACTTCCGGGACGCTTTCGCGCGGCTCGTGAACGGCAATGTCGAACTCGAGGGGTTGTACATTCCTCCGTACAAGGACGCGACGTACAACAACCACGAGCCGCGTCGCACACGCCGCTTGCTGCTGCATCGCGAAGAGATCCGAAAGTTGCAACGCTCCTTGGAGCAAAAGGGGTTGACGCTCGTTCCCACGAAGTTGTACGCGAAGGGGCGACGCTTCAAAGTGGAACTCGCCGTGGGACGCGGCAAGAAGCTGCACGACAAGCGGGCGTCCGAGCGCGAGCGTGAAGCGAAGCGGGAGATGCGCGAAGCATGAAGAGCGCCCGCATCGCCCTCACCGCCTTGATCGGCGTGGCGGCCCTCGTCGGCGCGGCCTTCGCGCAATTCACGACGTCGCGCGTGACCCTTTTCGGACGAGAAGCGCCCAGCGTCGTGCTCGGCGGCGGCGAGTACGTCCTGGCCGACACCGTGGCAGGATCGCTCGTCGTGTCGCGCTCGGGCGAAGTCGTGCGCGTCGAGGGCTTGGGCCGCGTGCTGTTGCTGCCGCTCGACCGTGACGCCGACCGCGCCGCGACGACGTTCAACACGGTGCAGCTCGGCACGCAACGCGTGCAGGCCCGCACGGCCACCTTGCTCAACGATAACCTCTACCTGCCGCTCGACACGTTGGCGCGCGGTCTCGGCGCTCAGTACTCGCCAGGTTCGTTCGCCCTGCCCGAACCTCGGCTGTCGGCCGTTTCGTCACGCGCGGGACGCGACGCCGACCGGCTCGTGCTGGACTTCAACCGCGACGTGCGCTACGAGACGACCGTTCAAGACGCCACGCTTCGACTCACGCTGCGCGGCGTGCAAGGCAAGGCGGGCGCGTACACGACCCGTGGAACGTTTCTGCCCCGCGTCAACCTCGCGCGCTCGGGCACGGATCTCGTCCTGACCGCGCCGCTTCCGGCGGGCAGCGGATACCGCGTGTACCGCAGCGAGCGCGGCTCGCTCGTGCGCCTCGTCCTCGACGTCGGGCCGGGCGTGCAGGCGGGCGACGTGAGCTTGCAGCAGCGGCTGAGGCGACCGCTCATCGTTCTCGATCCGGGCGCTCCGAATCCGGCGAGCGGCCTCGGGGACGTCGCGCTCGAAGTGGCGCGCGAAGCGGGCGAACTGTTGACCAAGGCGGGCTGGCAAGTGCGCCTCACACGATCGGGCGCGACCGCCGCGTCGATGAACGCTCGCCAAGACCTCGCGCGGCAAAGCGACGTGTTCCTGACGCTCGACGTGGGCCGCTTTCCCGGCAGCGACGCGAGCGGCCTCACGGTGTACGAAGGCGGCGGCGACAGCGACCTCGTGCTGACGTCCGCGCTGCGCGACAAGGAATCGGCGAACGCGCTGCAGCGCCTCGCCGTCGCGAGCCCCGGCTCCACGCGGCGCCTCGCGCAACTCGTGGAGAACGAGCTGAAGGTCGGCGGCGTGCAAGCTCGGCGCGCGACGGTCCAGCGGGCGCTTCTGTTACGCGAATCGCCTGGCGTGTCGTTGCTGCTGGAACTCGGCTGGTCGTCGAACGAGGCGGACGCGGCGCGCCTTCGAAACGCCGATCGCCGAGACCGTCTCGCGGCGGCGCTCGCGCGCAGCGTCGCCACGTACTTGCTGAGCCGCCTCGGCGCGGCCGGAGGCGCGTCGTGAGGCAACTCCTGACGCCCTTCAACCTCCTGAGCTTGCTGCTGCTCGCCGCCGCCGCGTACGCGTATCAAACCGTGCGAATGCCGCCTCCGACCCCTGCCGCGCCGCAATACGCCGACGAGGACAAAGGCCAGTCGACGAACGTGACGCTGTACTTCGCGGCGAAGGACGTGCAGTCGTACGTGCCCGAGCGCCGGTCCGTCACGGTCGCTCTGCAAAACGCGCAGCAGACGGCGCAGGCGATGTCGGCGGCCTTGGTGGACGGACCGCGCAAGGACGGCCTTCGCCTCGTGCCGAGCGGATCGGACGTTCCCAACGTGTGGGTGCGGGCCGGGCACGTCATCGTGGACTTGCCGCCGAGCTACGCGAAGCTGCAGTACGGCGTGAGCGGCGAGCGCGCCTTGCTGTGCGGCTTCACGCGCACGCTGCTCGGCGTGCGCAACGCGCGAGACGTCACGTTCCTCGTCGGCGGGAAGAACGTCGACACGCTGCTCGGCTTCCTCGACTTGCGAGAGGCGTTCACGAGCGAGGACTGCCCGGATTCATGATCGATACGATCACCCTGCAAGGATTCAAGAGTTTCGCGGAGCGCGCCCGAGTGGAGTTCGACGGAGGCATCACCGCCATCGTCGGTCCGAACGGCAGCGGCAAGAGCAACGTCGTGGAAGCGATTCGCTGGGCGACGCACGCCGCGCGCGCACGCGAGTTGCGCGCCGGGAAGTCGACCGAGCTGATCTTTCACGGCTCGTCCGCCAAGGCGCCGCTTGGCTTCGCCGAGGTGACCTTGGAACTCAGCGGCGCGTCCGTCGGGCGCCTCGGCATCGCGCGGCGCGTTTACCGTGACGGCGCCGCCGAGCAAGACCTCGGCGGAAAGCCCGTGCGCGCGCGCGACGTGCACGCCGCCCTTCGTGGAAGCGGCCTCGGACCCGGCGGCTTGGCGGTCATCGGGCAAGGCGAGGTCGGTAGCGTCGTCACGGCGGACGCCCGCGCCCTGCTGGGCTTTTTGGAGGAAGCGGCCGGTTTGAGCGCCGCTTCCTCCGCGCGCGACGAGACGGTCGCCCGACTGGCCGAGGCCGACGAGGCGTTCGAGCGCGCGAAGCTGCTGGAAGACGAGGTGAGCGCCCGCGTGGAACGCCTCGCGCGCGACGCGGAGTCGGCGAGGCGCCACCGTGCATGGACGCTTCGCTCGCTCGCCTTGGAGGACGCGCTCGAGCGATCGCGCTCGGAGGCGTTGCAGCGCGAGGTCGCGTCCCTGCGGACGCGCGAGGTGGACTTGACGGGCGCCTCCGAAGCCCTCGCCGCCGAACTCGCCGAAGCGCAACGTCTTTCCGAGGGAGTGCGCGAGGCGCTCGCGGCCGCGTTGCTGGAGCGCGCCGAGCACCGCCAAGAATTGGAGTTGGAACGCGCCGCGCACGACGCCGCGCGTTCCGCCGCCGACTTGCTGGCCCGACTCGACGCCGAGAGCCGCCGCCTGCAATCGGAACGCGCCGAGCTTGCCACCGCGCCGCCAGAGCGCGCGGCGCCGAACGTCGAGGCGTTGGAGGCGGACGTGAAGCGCGCGCGCGACGAGGCGACGCGCGCGGAACGCTTCGTGCGTCTCGCCGAAGAGCAAGCGGCCACGGCACGCTCGGCGCACGCCCGAGCGACCGAGCGCCGAGCGCGCGACGAAGCTCGGCTGGCCACGCTGAACGCCGAACTCGAACGCGCCGAGCTCGTCTTGCTGGACGCACGCGGACGCTCGGAAGCCGCTTCGATCGCGCTTCAAAGTGCGCGTTCGAAGCGCGAGGCGCACGACTCGCGAGTCACCGGGGTGACGTCCGCCCTCGAAGAACTCGCCGCTCGGTTGCGCGCGCTCGACGCCGAAGCGAAGGCGCTTCAAGCGGCGCGCGAACCTTTGAAGCGCGAGCTCGCCCGTCTCGAGAGCGCGTTGTCGAGTTACGCACGCTTCGGCGAAGGGCCGCGCAACGCGTTGCGCAGCGGCTTGCCGGGCATCGTCGGTGCGGTCTCGGACTTGCTGATCGTGCCGCGCGAGTACGAGACGGCCGTCACGGCGGCCTTGGGCCGCCGCTTGGAGCAAGTCGTGGTGGAGGACGCGGACGTCGCCCGCGACGTCGTGGAGCACTTGCGCCGCGTGGGCGGCCGAGCGACGTTGCTGCCGCTCGACTTGCTGCGCGTTCGTCCTCGCCGCGACGGTCCACTCGCGCGAGACTCGGCGGTTCTCGGCAACCTCGCCGATTTATGCCCGAGCGATCCGGCGGTGCTGTCCGAGTATCTGCTCGCCGACACGCTGCTCGTGCGCGATCTCGGCAGCGCGACGCGCCTCGCGCGCGCTCATGCCTCCCGGCCGCGCCTCGTGACGCTCGACGGGGACGTGCTGGAGTCGGGCGGCGCCGTCACGGGCGGTCGCTTGCGGGACGCGGGCATGAGCGTCCTCGCCGATCAACGCCGCTCGACCGAACTCACAGCGGAACTGCAAGACGGCGACGCGCGGTCACGGCAACTCGAGAGCGAGGCCAGCCGCGCTCGCGTGGACTTCGCCGCGCTGGAGGTCGCCGTGGGCGACGCTCGGCGCGAACGCGACGAGGCGGTGCGCGCAGAGCGTGACGCGGAACGCCGAGCGAACGAGGACGCGGCGGCGGTCAAGGCCGCCACGGCGACGCTGAACGCCTTGCGCGCGCGCCTCGCCCCGAACGACGACGCGCGCGAGGAGACCTTGCCCGACCTCGGCGGCATCGAGGCCGACCTCGCGTCCGCACGAGGCGACGCGGAACGGGCCCGCGAGCGCGAGCGTTCGCTGCTGGCCGAACTCGGTGGCGCGCGCGAGCTCGCCGCCGCTTGGCGAGCGCACACCCTCGCCGTGTCGCGCCTCGAGACGCTCGACGCGCGACACGCCACCGTCCTCGCCGAGCGGGAAGCGGCGGCGAGGCGCTCAGGGGACGCGCACGCCGCGTGGCAGGAGCGTCGCGCGAACCTCCAAGCGTTCGACGGGGCGCGCGTCGAACGCTTGGAGCGCGAGCGGACCGAGTCGTCGAACCGCCTCTCGAACCTGTTGGCGCGGCAGAACAAGTTGCGCGCGGACCTCGAGGAGACGCGCCTCACGCTCGCTCGCCGTTCGGCCGCCGTGGAGGAGGGCGTGCCGGGCGCCATCCTTCCGGGGCTCGCGAAAGCGTGGAGCGCCGAACTCGCGACGTTGCGGCGTGACCTCGACGCGTTGGGTCTCGTGAACGCCCGAGCGGAAGTCGAGCATGCCGAGGAGTGCGCGCGCCTCGAAGCGTCGCGGGCGCAACGCGAGGAAGCGTGCGAAGCCGCCGAGGAAGTCAGAAGCGCTCTTCACGCGTTGGAGCGCGACACGCAAGCGCGCCTGGGCGTGGCCTTCTCGCGCGTGGAGCGGTCCTTCTCGTCATACGCGGCCGAGTTGCTGGGAGGCGTGGGCGAACTGCACGCGGAGCGCGACGATCGCCATTTCCTGGTCGGCGTGCGGCTCAGCGTGCAGCCCCGAGGAAAGCGGACGCGGGCGATGAACTTGTTGTCGGCGGGCGAGCGGACGATGGCGGGGCTCGCCTTCCTGTTCGCGCTCGGGCACGCGGCGGAAGAGCGTGGCTTGCCGCTCGCCGTACTCGACGAGGTGGACGCGCCGCTCGACGAAGCGAACATCCGGCGCTTCACGCGTTTTCTGGAGGTGTTCGCCGCGCGCGGTACGCAGTTCATCCTCGTGACGCACCAAAAGGCGACGATGGAGGTGGCGAGCTCGCTGTGGGGTGTGACGACGGACGCGAGCGGCGCGTCGCGCGTGCTGAGCATCCGCTCGAGCGCGGAATTGAGCGCTTGACAGAGCGAAGGGAAGAAGGACGAGTCTCGAGACTCGTCCTTCTTCCCTTGCTCGTTCACGCGGCTTGATCGTCGGGTTTGAGGGCGGCGAGTGCGGCGCGCAAGTGCTTGTAGACTTCGCGTTGAGCGCCGAGATCGGCGGGCAGTTCGAAGCGCAGTTGCTCGATGGCTTGAACGAGGTGGGCGCCGCCGGGCGTGCGCTCGGGTTCGGGCCGGGCCCACTCGGGCAGTTCGGGCTCGCGAACGGGGGTGCGCTTGGCGTCGTCCCACTCGACCCACGACATCGGCAAGTCGTAGAGGTAGCGGCCCACGCCGAAATGAACGGCGCAGCGCTTGAGTGCATCGCTGGCGGCCGCCTTGAGGGTGCCCGCCTCGCCTTCTCCCGCCTCGCCGATGTCCTCGCGTGTCACGCCGAGGACGGTGAGTCGGCCCTTGACGGTCGGGGTGGGCGTGCCGTCGATAGGGGTGATTTCGAAGTGCCAGTCGTTGGGGCAGACGGCGTCGAGCCGGTCCATGACGGCGCGAGCGTCCACGTACGCGACCATCAAGGCGCGCTTCTTGTCCTTCGTGACCGCTTGCGGCTTGAAGTCCACGAGGTGCGTCGGGAAGGGGGCGCTGAGTCTGCGTTGGACATCGCTCAACTTCATGTATTTAGTTTACAACAGAATGGCGTTTCGTTCAAGGCAGAATGCATGTAAGGTCTTACGGCAGTCGATTAGGGCTCTGAGAGTTCCCCTGCTTGCGGGCACGGACTGAAACAAAAAGATCACACGTCAGTATTATAGTGAATATTTTCACTTGCTGCGTAATTTTAAGGGCGCTGGTCAAAGCGCCCCCGAAGTCATTCGCGCAACGCCAAACCCACCTCGGCGAGTTGACCTTCGTCCACGGAACCCGGCGCCTCCACCATGAGGTCCACGCCTCGATTGTTCTTCGGAAATGCGATGACTTCGCGAATGGACGTCGCGCCCGACATGACCATCACGAGACGGTCGAAGCCCCACGCGATGCCGCCGTGTGGCGGCGTGCCGTACCCGAGGGCGTCCATGAAGAACCCGAACTTCGCGCGCGCCTGCTCCTCGCTGAATCCGATCGCCGTGAACATCGTCGCTTGCACCTCGGGCGAGTGGATGCGCACCGAACCTCCGCCGATCTCGAAGCCGTTGAGGACGAGGTCGTACGCCTTGGCGCGAATCTCGCCTTGCCGGTCCGTGCCGAAGAGAGGCAAGTCCTCGTCGTGCGGCGCCGTGAACGGATGGTGCATGTACGTCCACGTGCCCGTCTCGGGATCTCGGTCGAGTTGAGGAAAGTCGGTCACCCACAACATCGCGAACTTCGGACCGTTCGCGGCGAGGTCGAACAAGTCGCGGAGCGCCAATCGGACCGCGCCGAGCGCCTCAACGGCCGTGCGCCAAGCCCCCGCCGAGAACAGCAGCGTCCCGCCCTCGGCGAGCCCCGTGCGCGCGATCAGCTCGCTCGCCTGCGCGCCGACGAACTTGCTGATTCCGCCCGTGAGCGAATTTCCCTCGCGCTTGGCCCAAGCGAGACCGCGCGCTCCGTTCTGCTTGGCGACGCGCTCCAACTCGTCGATCTGCTTGCGCGTCAATTCGGGCGCCGCAACGACCTTCACGACGCCGCCGTTCGCGACGGCGTCCGCGAAGGCTTTGAACTCCGCGCCGCCGAAAACGTCGGTGACGTCGGCGAACTTCATATCGAAGCGCACGTCGGGCTTGTCCGAGCCGTAGTCGTTCATCGCGTCCGCGTACGTCATGCGAGGCAGGGGAGACGGCAACGCCTCGCCCAGCACCGTCTGGAACACGTGGCGAAGCAGACGCTCGTTGAGCGCCAAGATGTCCTCTTGATCCACGAAGCTCATCTCCATGTCGAGCTGCGTGAAGTCGGGCTGACGATCGGCGCGCAAGTCCTCGTCACGAAAGCAGCGCGCGAACTGGTAGTAGCGGTCGACGCCCGCGATCATCAACAACTGCTTGAACAACTGCGGACTTTGCGGCAGCGCGTAGAACTCGCCTTTGGAAAGGCGGCTCGGCACGAGGAAGTCACGCGCGCCTTCCGGCGTGCTCTTCGTGAGCATCGGCGTTTCGACTTGCAAGAAGCCTTCCGCGTCGAGAAAGCTTGTCAGCGCGGCGATCACCTTGGACCGCAAGCGAAGCTTCTCGAACATCTCCGGGCGGCGCAAATCCAAGTAGCGGTACTTCATGCGAATTTCCTCGGAGACGCGCTCGCCTTGCTCGAGCTCGAACGGCGGCGTCTTGGCCTCGTTGAGGATCTGGAGGCGCTTCGCGACGACCTCGAACTGTCCGAGGCCTTCCTTGCGCTGCGACTCGGGTCGAAGGCGAAGTTCGCCTTCGATTTCCACCACGAATTCCGCGCGGACCTTTTCGGCTTCCGCGAACGCGGCCGAGTCGGGTTCCACCTCGACTTGCAGCACGCCCGTGCGGTCTCGAACTTCGAGGAAGATCAGCTTGCCGAAGTCGCGTCGCCGCGCCACCCAGCCTTGCAGCGTCACCGTTTGCCCGAGTTGTTGTTCGCCGACGCTGGCGACGTACCCGCTTCGTTTCATCGCGTTCCTCCTAGAATGTCGTTCAAATTCGCTTGAGGTACGTCGCGCACCTCGCCGCTTTCGAGGTTCTTGAGGCTCACGCTGCCGCGCGCCGCCTCGTCCGATCCGAGCAGCGCGAGAAAACGCGCTCCCTTTTTCGCCGCGTCCTGCGCCGCCGCGCCAGGCTTGCGGGCCTTCACGGCGAATTCCGCGCGTCCCACCGCTCGGACGCTCATCGCCACCTTCGCCGCCGCCGCCAGCAACTCCTCGTCGAGCGCCGCCACGAACAGGAGCGGCCCGTCCGCGCTCGGCAAGGCCACGCCTTCTTGCTCCAACGCGAGCAAGGCGCGCTCCACGCCGAACGCCCACCCGACCGCCGGGGTGTGCGCCCCGCCGAGTTCCTCCGCGAGGCCGTCGTAGCGTCCGCCGCCGCCGAGCGCGGACTTCGCGCCGATGCGGTCGTGGTGGATCTCCCACGCCGTGCGGCGGTAGTAATCGAGGCCGCGCACGATACTCGGATCCACCTCGTACTTCACGCCCCACGCGTCGAGGTACGAGCGTACCGCGCTGAAGTGAGCGCGCGCGTCGTCACCGAGGAAGTCCAGCATCGCCTTGGGCTGAAGTTCGTCGATGAGGACTTGGTCGTCCTTGCTCTTGGAGTCGAGGATGCGCATGGGATTTCGAACGAGGCGGTCCTTCGAGTCCTCGGAGAGGCGCTCGGCGTGCCGCCCGAACAACTCCCTGAGGTAGGCGTTGTACTGCTCGCGGTCCTGGGGATCGCCGACCGATCCGAGCTTCACGGTCGTCTCCTTCACGCCGAGGCGCGCGTACACGGCCACCATGAGCTGAATCGCTTCCGCGTCCACGATAGGATCGGCGCTGCCGATCACCTCGTAATCCACTTGATGAAATTGACGGTAGCGTCCCTTTTGGACGTTCTCGGCGCGAAACATCGCTCCCGCCGTCCACAGGCGCAGCGGCGAGCCGAGTTGCTTGAGGCCGTTTTCCAGGTAGGCGCGCACGATCGACGCGGTGCCTTCGGGACGCAGAACGAACTTGTCGCGCTCCTCGAAGTACGAGACGGTGAACATCTCCTTGCGGACGATGTCGGTCGAGCCGCCCACGCCGCGCTTCACGAGGTCGACGGCCTCGAAGATCGGCGTTTCGACGAAGGCCGCGCCCGCACGTTCCAGCACGTCTTTCGCGGCGTCCACGACGAACGCGTGCCAACGCGCGCTCGTGAGCGGTTCTATTTTCGGTGAGCCGTCGGGCAGGTGGTCCAGCGTGCCCTTGGGCCGTTGCAACGAAGCCATGAAGGCGATTCTAACGCCTCACCGCAAATTCCGCCGAAAGAACGCGGTCACGCGCGCTTGAAACGTCGCGTCGGCCGCGCCACGAAAGGTGTGCGGCGCCCGGGCGTACTCGAAGCACTCGGCGCTCTTGCCCGCCGCCTTCAACTTCGCGCACGTCTCTCGCGCCCACCCGGCGGGCACTTGATCGTCGGCCGCGCCTTGATGCACGCTGAACACCGCGTTCGACAATCGGTAGAAGTGCGCGGGAGACACGGCGTCCGTCACGCTTCGCGGCGCGTCCAATTCCTCGCGTCCGCGCGTGCCCTTCGAAAACACGTAGAACACTTGACGGGCGTTCTTGCGGTCGTCGCCGCTCATCGCGCCGTACAGCACGACCGCCTTGATCTTAGGATCGACCACGGCGACGCGTTGCGCGATGCCGCCGCCCATCGAGTGGCCCCACAAGCCGACGTTGGCGGACGCTTCTCGCAGCGGCCCCGCCTGACCAGCGCTTTTCCGCACGATCGACGCGAGGTTGAGGACGTCACGCGCGTACTCGATGCGAAAGGCGCCGTCGGGCCGTCCTTGCGAAGCTCCGTGCCCACGGTAATTGGGGTGGATCACCAAAAAGCCCGCGCGGGCGAGCGCGTCCGCGTAACGCGTGGTGTAATCCAGCAATCGGTACGTCGACGGATCGACGTAGCCGTGCAGCACCAGCACCACCGGAAACGGCCCTTTGCCGCTCGGGACGTTCATGAAGCCCGCGACCTTCAAGTTGTCCGAATCCCAGCGCACCTCGCTGCGCGTGAAGGCCGCGTTTCGCTCTAGCACGCGCGTCACCGTGAACGCGCCCGATCCGAAGGTGTCGGCGCGTAGTTGCTCGATCGACGCGTACCTCGAAGCGGCGTTCACGCCGAGCAAGGCGTTGAGGGCGAGCACGACGCGCATGCCCTCACCGTACACCACGCCGCGTTCGGTTGCATGGAACGGGGGGCCGAAGGCCCCCGTTCCATGCAACTTCGATTCGACTTACTGCTTCACGCTGAACGGCAAGGCCGTCGAGTGCATGTCGCCGACTTCCACGAACAGGTACGATCCGCCCGTCGGGGTGTTGGCGGGCACCGTGAAGACGATTTGGCTGTCCGTCCAAGATTGGACGGCCGAAGCGGGCAGCACGAAGCCGCCCGAAGCGTCGGCGTTCGCGCCGATGCGAATGCGACCGGTCGCGGGACCGCCCAGGTAACGTCCTTGCAGCGTCACCGTGCCTCCGACGCTCGCGCTCTCGCTGACCTTCACGAGGACGGGCGTCACCGTGACACCGCGAATGGCCGCTGTCGGCGCGCACGACGCGAGGACGGGGAACAGCAGGGCGCCAATGATCAGCAGTTTCTTCATGCAAAGCCTCCGATTCGCACGCTCGACCTCGGGAACGTTCCCGAGGGATCGAGCCGCTCTCGAGGTCAGTGTATGATTCATTAGAATGGACGGTCAAACGGCGCCGCGCCGTGTATTACTTCTCGAAAATCCGCGTTCCGGTCAGTCGCTGACAGATCTGAGCGTGTTCACGTCGCTGTTGGAGGCGCGCGGCGTCGAAATCACGCTGCGTCCGCACTTGCCCGGCGTGCCCTTCGCGGATCTGCTCACGGACGTTCGCGCGTTCGACGCGGTCGTCGCCGTCGGTGGGGACGGCACGGCGTCCAGCGTGGCGTTCGCCATGCGCGGCTCGAACGTTCCCTTGCTCGTGTACCCGGCCGGCACGGCGAACCTCATCGCGCAGAACTTGCACTTGCGCGCCGACCCTGCTTTTCTCGCGGACGTGCTGCTGAGCGGACAGACGATCGTCACGGACCTCGGGCAACTGCACGCGGGCACGACGATGTGCGGCTTCACCCTCATGGCGGGCGTGGGCGCCGACGCCGTGATGATCAAGGATTCCGAGGAGCTCAAGCCGCGCCTCGGCGTCGGCGCGTACGTCGTGAGCGCCCTGAGGCAACTCACGCCGAAAGCCGTGAAGTTCAACGTCACCATCGACGGCCGAACGATCGAAACCGAGGGCATCAGCGTCGTCGTCGCGAACTTCGGAATGGTGAACTTCCGCCTTCCCGTCGCGAGCGGCATCGATCCGACCGACGGCGTCCTCAGCATCATCGTCGTGAAAGCGTCGTCGCCGCTTTCGCTCGTTCCGAACGTCATCGACTCGGTTCGCATGCGCTTCGGGCTCGGCGATCCCATGTTCGACGACAACCTCGAATTCTACGAGGGCCGCGAAGTGCACATCGAAGCCGAAGAACACCTTCCCATCCAATTCGACGGCGAGTCCTTCGGAGAGCGCTTGCCGCTCACGGCCCGCGTGTTGCCCGGCGCGGCGCGCTTCCTCACACACGTCGAACTCGACCGCATCACGACGTGAACCCATCCCAACGCCCGTTCGGTTACACTCGAACGTGATGCCCGATCTCAACCTCGAACTGCAAGAACTCGTCGCCGAGATGGAAGCGCGCCGAGCGAACGTCGTCGCAGGCGGCGGTCCCGACCGCGCCAAGAAGCAGCACGAAGGCGGCAAGATGACCGCCCGCGAACGCATCGAGCACCTTCTCGATTCCGGCTCGTGGCTGGAGTTCTCCACCTTCACCGAGCACGGCGGCGGCCCGCTGATGCGCGGCGTGGAAGCGCCCGGCGAAGGCGTCGTGACGGGACGAGGCACCATCAACGGCCGTCAAGTCTTCGTGTTCTCGCAAGACTTCACCGTCCTCGGCGGCAGCTTGGGCAAGATGAACGCCCAGAAGGTCACGAAGATCATGGATCTCGCCGCGAAGACGGGCTGTCCCGTCATCGGCCTCAACGACTCGGCGGGCGCGCGCATTCAAGAAGGCGTCGACAGCCTCTCGGGTTACGGCGAGATCTTTTACCGCAACGCGATCTACTCGGGCGCCATTCCGCAAATCTCGGCCATTCTCGGTCCGTGCGCGGGCGGCGCCGTGTACAGCCCGGCGCTCACCGACTTCGTCTTGATGAGCGAGGGCACGTCGTACATGTTCATCACGGGCCCCGAAGTCATCAAGAGCGTCACGCGCGAAGACGTCACCTTCGACGAACTTGGCGGCGCGCACGTCCACACCCGCCGTTCGGGCGTCGCGCACCTCGCCGGGCAAGGCGACGAGGACACCTTGCGTCTCGTGCGCAGCCTGCTCGCGTACTTGCCGCAAAACGCGAAGGAAAAACCGCCGACGCGTCCCACGAGCGATCCCGTCGACCGCGCGACGCCCGAACTGCTCGACGTCGTCGTGCCCGATCAACGCAAGCCGTACGCGATGCACGACGTGATCGAGAGCCTCGTCGACGACGCGACCTTCTTCGAGATCCAGCCGCACTTCGCGCGCAACATCCTCGTCGGCTTCGCGCACCTCGGCGGCAAGGTCGTCGGAATCGTCGCGAACAACCCGAAATTCATGGCGGGCACGCTCAACATCGACGCGTCCGACAAGGCCGCGCGATTCATTCGTACCTGCGACTGCTTCAACATTCCCATCTTGACGCTCGTGGACGTCACAGGCTTCTTGCCGGGCGTGGCGCAAGAGCACGCGGGCATCATCCGCCACGGCGCGAAGATGCTGTACGCCTACGCCGAGGCGACCGTTCCGAAGGTCACGCTCATCACCCGCAAGAGTTACGGAGGCGCCTACCTCGCCATGAACTCACGCGACATGGGCGCCGACGTCGTGTACGCGTGGCCGACCGCCGCCGTGGCCGTCATGGGCGCCGAGGGCGCCGCGAACATCGTGTACCGCCGCGAAATCCAGAAGTCCGACAATCCCGCCGCGACGCGCGCCGAGAAGATCAAGCAGTACAAAGACACCTTCGACAATCCGTACGTCGCCGCCGCCAAGGGGTACATCGACGACGTCATTGCCATCGAGGACACGCGCCGCGTCCTCATTCAGACCTTCGAGATGCTCGAGCACAAGGACGAGGCGCGGCCGTACAAGAAGCACGGCAACATCCCCCTTTGACGACAAAAGCGGGAGGAGGACCGACGGTCCTCCTCCCGCTTCGAAGTGCGGTCAGCGTGCGCCGAAGTCTTGAACCCAGTAGTGCTTGTAGGTGCTCGTGGCGTTGTAGACGTACCCGACGCCCAATTCGCGCAGCGACGCGTTCATGATGTTGCGGCAGTGACCGGGCGATTGCAGCCAGCCTTGCACGACTTGCTCGGGCGTCGTTTGACCTGCCGCGATGTTCTCGGCGAGCGTGCGGTACCCGGTGTACCCGGCGGCGACGACGCGTTGCACGAACGTCCGTCCGTCGAGGGAGGTGTGCGAGAAGTAGTTTTTCGCAGCCATGTCCGCCGCGTGGTTGCGCGCGGCGGTCGCGAGGTTGGCGTTCCACGAGAGGGCGGGCGCGGCGACGAAGCTCTCCGTGCCGCACACGCGCGCGACCGCGCGCGCTTGGTTGGTGAGCGTGAGAACGCGTTGCTCGAAGTCGCTCGGAGTGGGCGACGGCGTGGGAGTGGGGGTTGGCGTCGGCGTGGGCGTGGGCGTCGGTGAGGGAGCCGGAGCCGGGGCTGGCGCGTTCGCGGGCGCCGTCACGACGACTGGAATGTCCAAGAAGTTGCTGGGCGCCGCGACGAGCGTCGCGCGCACGACCGCCGTTCCGGCCGCGACGGCCGTGACGTAACCGCTTTGCGTGACCGTCGCGACGGCCGCGTTCGACGTGGTCCACTGCAGTTGGCCCGGTTGCGCGGGTTGACCGTTGATGGTGAGGTTGATTTGCGTCGAGGTGCCCGCGACGAGTGTGATCGTCGAGCCGATGGCTTGCGCGGCAATGCGGTCGACAGGCGCTCCGGCGGTCGGAAGCGGCAAGGTCGCCGTGCTGCACGCGGCCAAGGACAAGGCGAGTCCAAGGAGGATGAAAGGGCGCTTCATAAGCACCTTATTAAAGCGCGGATTTATCCGAGGATTCTATGAAAAATTTGAGGACGCTCATCCCGAGGTCCTCGGGCGTGAGAGGGGCGCTCACGAAGATCGTTCCTCTCACCCCTCGCTTCAGGCGAGTTCGGCTTTGCGCGCCGTCACGATTTTCTCGGTGACGTTCGCCGGGACTTCCTGATACCCGGCGGGCTTGACGGAATACCCGCCTCGGTCGCCCGTCATGGAACGCAAGTCCGCGCTGTACGTTTGAATCTCGGCGAGCGGCACGACCGCCGAGATGGTGATGACCGTTCCTTCGGGCTCCATGCCTTGCACGCGTGCGCGGCGCGTTTGCAAGTCGCCGATGACGTCGCCCGTGAATTGCGCGGGTACGCGCACCTTGAGCGTCACGATCGGTTCGAGCAAGGTCGGCCGCGCTTTTTCCATGGCGGCGCGAAAGCCGATGCCGGCGGCGGTCTTGAAGGCGATGTCGCTAGAGTCCACGTCGTGATACGACCCGTGGTACACGACGACTTTGACGTTCTGCACGCGGTACCCGGCGAGCGCGCCTTTTTGCCGAGCTTCCTCCACGCCCTTCTCGATCGACGGAACGTACTTGCTGGGAATGACGCCGCCGACGATTTCCGATGCGAACTCGAAGTCCTCGCTGCTCGGCGAGACGCGCAGCCAGCAATCACCGTACTGCCCGTGTCCGCCCGACTGCTTCTTGTGCTTGCCTTGCGCTTCCGCGACCGCCCGCACCGTTTCCCGGTACGCGATTCTCGGCGTGCGCCCGCTCACCTTCACGCCCATCATGGCGAGCTTCTCCATGGCGATCTCGAGGTGCGTGTCGCCCATGCCCGACAAAATCAATTCGCCCGTCTCGGCGTTGCGCTCGAAGTGCAGCGTCGGATCTTCCTCGAGCAACTTCGACATCGCCGCGCCCAACTTGTCCTCGTCGGCCCGCGTCGCGGCCGTCACGGCGACGCTCATCACGGGGTCGGGCAAGTACAGCGGACCGAAGTCGATCGGCGCGTTCGGATCGCACAAGGTGTCGCCCGTGTGCACGTCGGCGATCTTCGTGAGGGCGCCGATCATGCCGGCGGTGAGCTCGCCGACTTCCACGAGGTCCTTGCCGTTGAGCACGTACAAGTGCGCGGGTCGCACGTCCGCTCCCACGGTCGTGTTGCGAATCGTGTCGCCCGCCTTGAGCACGCCGCTCCACACCCTCACGTACGCGATCTTCCCGACGAACGGATCGATGGTCGTGCGCCACACGCGGGCGCTGAACTTCTCGTCGTCCGTCGGTTCGCGCTTTTGCCCGTCCACGCCCGTGAGCGCGCCGCGTTCCTGCGGCGAGCGAAGCCCTTGAGCCATCAGGTGCAGCAGGCACGACAACCCCACGCCGGAGAACGCCGAGATCGGCAGCACCGGGTACAGCAATCCGCCGTGCACCGCCCGCAAAAACGCCGCCTGCAACGCCTCGTCGTCGATGGGCTCGTCGGCGAGGTACGCTTCGGTGAGGGCGTCGTCCGTTTCAACGATGCTTTCAACGAGGGTCGTTCGGTACTCCTCGACGATGTCCGTCATGTCCGACGGCACGTCGCCGCTCGCGCTCGCCGTGTACGCTTTGCGCGCCAGCAAGTCGACGACGCCGCCGAAGCCCGCTTCGCGCCCGATCGGCAGGTACGCGGCGACGGCCGGGCCCTTGAGGCTCGTGCGAATGTCGGCGAGCACCGCGTAGAAGTCAGCGCGCTCGCGGTCCATCTTGTTCACGGCGATGATGCGCGGCATGTTGAAGTTCTCGGCGGTATTCCACACGCGTTCCGTGCCGACTTCCACGCCCGACACGGCGCTCACGAGGACGAGGCTGGAGTCCGCCGCGCGAATCGCTCCGCGAATTTCACGCACGAAGTCCGCGTAGCCCGGCGCGTCGAGCACGTTGATGACGACGCCTTCGTGCTCGATCTTGAGCACGGACGTTGTGATGGAAATGCCGCGCTTGCGCTCGGCTTCTCCGAAGTCCGACGCGGTCGTGCCGTCCTCGACGCGGCCCATTCGCTCGCGCGCCCCGGTTTTCGCCAGCAACGCTTCCGTGAGACTCGTTTTACCGACGCCGCTATGACCGATGATCGAAACATTCCGAACACGCATCGAACCACCTCGCGAACACAGGAAAGAAGGCGACGGGCCAAAAAGCTGACTTGGAGGCACTTGTGGTGAGTGAAGTGTACACCGCGCGCTTCGAGTTGGCGTCGAACCCCGCGCCGAGTCTGACCGCCGCGAAGCGAGCGTGCCCGAGGCGACGGTGCCTTCGCGGCTCCGCGCGAACACTGAGGCCATGACCCTTTCCCCCGAGGAGTTCTCGTCGTTGCCGAGCGGCTGGAGCGGCGACGCGTCCGGCATTTCCCGTGAGTTCTCGTGCTCGTCGTACGCGGCGGGCGTCGCCTTCGCGCTGCGCGTGGCCCTGCTCGCCGAGAAGCGCGACCATCATCCCGACGCGCTGACGATCGCCTGGAAGAAGGTGCGGGTGACGTTCGTGACGCACTCGGCGGGCGGCGTGACGAACCTCGACGTGCGCGCCGCCCTCGAAGTGAACGCGCTGTTCGACGAGTGAAGTGCTAGGCTTCCTCGGTGGATCGTTCGCGCTTCTCGCACGACGTGACCGTGGAAGCTTCGCACATCGACGAGCTCGGTCACGTCAACAACGTCGTGTACCTGCAGTTCATGGAGGGCGTGGCCCGCGCGCACGCCAGCAGCGTCGGCATGGGCCTCGAAGTCTTGTCGACGCTGCGCTGCGTGCCCGTGGCGCGCCAGTCGACCATCAAGTACCTCAAGCCGACCTTTCTCGGGGACGTGCTGACGATCGAAACGCGCATCTTCAAAGTGCAGGGCGCGCGGGCGTGGCGCGCGTACGAACTGCGCCGCGGCGACGAACTCGTCGCGAGCGGTGAGACGGAGTGGGTGTGGCTCGACCCCGTGCGTCAACGTCCGCGCGCCGCCGCGCCCGAAGTGCTCGCGGCGTTCGGCGTGCCCGCGTCGTGACGAACCTTCCTCGAGGACGCCGACGCGGCCACGCCGATCTTCACTCGGCGGACGTCACTTCACGAGGCTGGCCGCCACGGCGTCTCGGTGCGCGCCCGAGTCGAGCAAGTCGCGCAAGACGCGCACGGTGCGCTCCAAGTCCGCCTCGTCGTTGTACAGCGCGACGGGCGCGAGGCGCAGGATGTCGGGTTCTCGAAAGTCGGGAACGATGCCGCGCGCGCGCAGCGCGAGCGACAACGCTCCTGCCTCGGGATGCGCGAGCGCCACGTGCCCGCCGCGCCGCGCCGCTTCACGCGGCGTGACAATGCGCACTTCCGGCAGGACCTCGTCGACGAGGCGCGTCAAGTGCGCCGTGAGTTCGAGCGATCGCCCGCGAATCGCGGTCATGCCGAGCTCGTCGAACGCTTCGAGCGCTCCTTTGAGCGCGCCGAGCGCGAGGATGCTGGGCGTTCCGATTTGAAAGGCGCCCGCGCCGCGCGCTTTGCGAAACGTCGGCGCCATTTCGAACTGCGAGGCCTTGTCGTGCCCCCACCATCCGGCGAGGCCCGGCACGCGGTCGAAGTGCCGATCGTGCACGAACAGACCGCCGGGCGCGCCCGGTCCGGCGTTGACGTACTTGTAGTGGCACCACACGGCGAAGTCGACCTCGTCGTCGTGAAAGGCGTGCGGCACGCTGCCCGCCGAGTGCGCCGCGTCCCACCCGATCAGCAGACCGCGGTCGTGCGCGACGCGCGTCCAGCGGGAAACGTCGAGCAGTTGCCCGCTGCGGTACAGCACGGTCGGCAGCCACGCCAGGGCGACGTCGCCTGCGAGCGCCGCGTCGACGTCGTCGTCGTGCAGCGTGTACCCGTCGCGGCTGGGAATCAAGCGAACTTCCGCGCCTTCGCGCTCGGCCCAGCTGTTCAAAGCGTACAAGTCCGACGGAAAGTCGAGGCTCGTCGCCACGAGATGCCGCCGTGGCCCTTGAGGTCGATAGAACGTCGCCAGAAGCGCGTGCATGTTCGAGGTGATCGAACCGGTCGCGATGACCTCGTCGTCCCTCGCGCCGACGAGGCGCGCGAGGGACGGCGACAACCGCTCGGCGAAGTCGAACCAGGCGTCCCAACCTTCCACCGCGCGCTGCTCCCACTCGTCGAGCCGCGCGAGCAACTCTTCCTTGGCGCGCGAGGGCAGCGGTCCGAGCGAGTTGCCGTCGAGGTAGATCTTGCCGCGCGGCGTCGCGAAGTCGCCGCGCCTCATCGCAAGATCACCCGCGCGGGCGCGCCGTCGCCGCCCCACAGCGGCAGCGGCAGGCACACGAGTTCGTATGCGCCGGGCGCGACGCCGTCGAGGTCGAGACCTTCGAGGATGAACACGCCCGCCTCCTTGCACGCCATGTGCGCGTCGAGCGTCTTGCTCGTGAGCGGATCGACGCTCGGCGCGTCCGTGCCGACGAGTTTGACGCCGCGCTCGGCGAGCGCGCGAATCAACTCGGGCGACAACGCCGAGAAGGTCGTCGGAAAGGTCTCCCAACGCGCGGGTTGTCCCGTGTACAGCAGCACGCGTTCGGGCAGATCGCCCGCGCCGTCGAGGACGCTGGCGGGAACGACGTCGAAACCGGTCGCGCTCAAGACGCGGCACGGCCCGACCCACACGCTCAGCGGCACCTCGTGCAATTGCAAGCCCGCGTCGTCGTAGTGAAAGGGCGCGTCGACGTGCGTGCCGGTATGCGAACTCGTCGCGATGAGGACCGTGTTGACGGCGTCGCCACCCGAGATGCGCAAGCGCGGTTCGAGACGGTACGGTTCGTCGCCCGGCCAGTTGGGATGGCCGGGCGTGAGTTGACGAGTGACATCACGCATGCCGCCAGTGTAACGGCTGCGCGGCGACGTCCTTCACGCGGTCGGCGTGGCGAGGTCCGCGTGAAGGACGTCGCCGACCGTCGTGCTCTTCGCGGACCTCGCCTTCTGCATCACGTCGTGACGCCGACGTCGTGCAGCAGCACGCCCGCGCGCACGAGCAGATTGCGGAACGTTTCGGACGGTTCGCGCGCGCTTCGCCGCCACATCGCCACGAAGTTGAGAATCGCCCCGACGCGCAACTCCGCGTGCAAGTCGGGCTTCACGCCGAACGGCTCCAGGGCGCGCGCGTACGCCGCGAGCACTTCGTCTTCGAGGGCGCGGCGTTCCACGAGCGACAAGCGCAAGCCCAGCAGGTGCGCGAGGTCGAATCCGAGCGGGGCGACGCCCGCGTGCTGGTAATCGACGAGGTACGCGCCCCGCTCGGAGAACAGCACTTGGCCGAAGTGCAAGTCGCCGTGCGTCATCGTCGCGATGGTCGGCGCGCTCAGCAAGGTCTCCAACGCGTTCGGGGCGCGCAAGCGCTTGGCGGCCGCTTCGATATCGCTCGGCACGCCGAACGCCGGGACGCGCGCCAACGCCGCTCGGGCTTTCTCAGCGACTTTCACGGGCGCCCACGGAAAGGTCGGGTGTTCGCTCAGCGCGGCGTGCCCGGCCCACGCGCCGTGCAACCGCGCGACGATCGCCGTGAAGTGCGGCAGCTTCGCGAGGCGTTCGCGCTCGTCGAGGTCGCCCCAGCCGCGCGTCTCGTCGGTGAGGTCGCGCAGCACGACGTGCGCTTTGCGCGTCGCGTCGTCGCTCGCCGCGTGCAGCAACGCCGCGTGCGGCACGTCCACGCGAGGCGCGAAGGCGCGCAAGTACAGCGTTTCACGTTGAAAGCGCGCGAAGGCCCGCGCGTCGAAGTCGAGCGCGCGGCGATACTTCACGAACAAGGGCGGCGCGCCGTCGGCGCGCGCGCGCGCGTAACTCGCCGTCTCGCCGTTCCAACCGTCGAGCGTCTCGACGGAACCGAACGTGGAGCGCAGCGCCCGAGGAATGTGACGCGCCGTGACGATCGGACCGCCGCTCAAAGCGCGAGCGGCGGTCCGAACGGCGAGCGAGACGTTCAGGCGAGCCACATCACCGCGCCGCCGATGAGGGCGGCCGTGCTCACGAAGAGCCCCAGGAACACTGCGCAACCGAAGCTGCGACGGTGCGACGCGCGCCGATATCCGCCGTGCGAGCGATGATGGTGATGGTGATGCCCGGACGAGTGCGAGTGCGAACCGAAACTGAAGCCACCTCCGGAAAAGCTGCTCATGCCTCAATGTACGCGAACGGCCACCCGAAAGTTGCGCTTCAGCGCCGCAACCGCTCGGGCCGCAATCCGTACGCGGTGATGTAGGCGGGCACGCGCCGCAAACCGGGAAGGCGGTGCAACATCCGTAGCGCCAGCATCGGCACGTGCAGCGTCGCCCCGCCGTGAATCGTGATGACTTCGCGTTCCTCCACGACTTGCTGCGCTTGCAACACCGCGATTTGCCAAGCGCGCGCTCGCTGCACGCTGCGAAGGTGCCGTTCGCGCAGCGCGCCCGCGCGAAGCGGTGCGGAGAGGCGGTTGGCGGCGGCGATCGCGTCTTGCACGGCCATGTTGATGCCGAGCCCGCCGATGGGGGAGATCGGATGCGCGGCGTCCCCGATCAGCAGCAAGCCGTCACGGTGCCACCTCGGCGCGCGCGCCACTTGCACCGACAAGAGCTGCACTTGCCGCCAGTCCGTCAGAAGCGACGCGCGGTCGGCGAGCCACGGAATGGTCTCCTCCACGGCGCGCCGCAACGCCGTCACGCCCGCCGCCTTGGCGCGCGCGTACGATCCTTTCTCGATAGAGTACCCGACTTGCCAGCGTTCGCCGTGGTCGGTCGTGACGATGCAGTGCGGCCCGCCGAGGTACAAGTCGACGAAGCCGCTGGGATCGCTTGCACGGCGCGGCAGCGCGAACCACAACACGTCTTGCCCGGGCGAGTGGACGTGCAACGGCAAGCTCGCGAGGTCGCGCACTTTCGAGAAGCGGCCGTCCGCGCCGACCGTGAGGGTCGCCGGGACGTCGATGATGCCGTCGTCCGTGCGGGCGGTGACACCCGTGACGCGCCCGTCACGCGTGGTGAGGCCTTCGACGCGCGCGCCGAAGCGCACACGGACGTGCGAAAACGCTCGCAAGCGTTCGTGCAAGAACTCCAAGAAGCGCGCTTGCTTCATGACGGCGAGGTACGGGTAGCGCGTGTTGAGCGTCGTGAAGTCGGCGACGACTTGCGTGCTCTGCGGTGAGATGAAGCGCGCGCCGCGCGCGCGCGTGTGCGGCAAGGCGAGCAAGTCGTCGGCCAACCCGAGGTCGGCCATGAGCTCCAAGATCGCGGGATGCAGCGTGTCGCCGCGAAAGGAACGATCGAAGTTCCGCGCGGCTTCCAACACCGTCACGTCGATTCCTTGGCGCGCGAGCAGCAACGCGAGGATCATTCCCGCCGGTCCGCCTCCGACGACGCACACGTCCGACATGCTCGGCATTCTCGGCGGCGACGCCGCCGCTCGGTGTATCCACCGAGGCGATCTCAAGGTCGCATGCAGCACGAGGCGGCGTCACGGCGAAGTTCATGAGGACCGTGTAAACTCGAGGTCGGAGTCTCGTGTTCACCCTGGGTCTGCTGGCACTCAACTTGTCACTGCTCGTGACGCTGTCCTTTCTGGGCAGCCTCGCGTTTCGAGCGTGGCCGTTGTCGCACGATCGCCGCACGCGCTTTTGGCTGTCGGGGTTCGCGGCCGTGTCCGGCGTGGTGTTGATGCTCGCCTCCGTCGAAGGGCAACCCGGGGTGCGCCTCGACCTTCGCTACGTTCCCATCGCGTTGATCACCTTGCGGTACGGCTTGGCGTGGGGCGCGCCCGTCGCGGCCGTGATTCTCGCCGCTCGTTTCGGCATCGGGGGGCCGGGCGCGACGTACTCGATTTACGTCGCGCTGGGCGTGCTCGCCATCTCGGTGTGGGCGCAACCGCTCGCGCGCGACCTTCGCGCGTGGCGTCCTCGCGCGTGGCGCCGCTTTTCGCTGGCGTTCTTGCTGCTCGGCGCGCTGGTCGTGACCGGAACGGCCGCCGGGCTGTTTCCCGGCGCGAGCGGCCTGCACGCGAACCTCGTGATGTTGACGGCGTACACGGTCCTCGTCGTGGCGCTCAGCGTACTCGGCCTCGCGCTGAGCTTCGCGGTGATCGATTCGCGCTTGCGCTTGCTGGAACTCGGCGCGACGTACCGAGCGCAAGCGTTCACGGACGCCTTGACGGACTTGCCCAACCGCCGAGCGTTCAACGAAGCGCTTTCGTCGCTTCCGGCGGGGCAGTCGTTGCTGCTGCTCGACGTCGATCACTTCAAGCGCGTCAACGACTCGTTCGGGCATGACGTCGGCGATGACGTGCTGCGCTGGATCGGCCGTCGGCTTTCGGACACCGTCCGCAAGGAGGACGGCGTGTTTCGGCTTGGCGGCGAGGAGTTCGCGGTGCTGCTGCGCACGACGTCGAGCGAGGAAACGCTCGTGGTCGCGCGTCGCCTCGTGTCGAGCGTGCGCGACGCGCCCAACGGGCCCGCCCACGGCGTTCGCGTCACCTTGTCGGGCGGGTTGGCGAGGCGCGCCGCGCACGAGCGGGGCGCGGACGCGTACCGCCGGGCCGACGAAGCGTTGTACCTCGCCAAGACGAGCGGCCGCGATCGCCTCGCGATCGCGGCGCGCGCCTCGACGCTCACCCCGAGCGGCGTGACGACGCAGGAAGTGCTGCCGGGCGCGACGGATTTCAGCGCGCGCCGGTCGTTGTGGCGCACGGTGCGCGCGACGTTGTCGGCGCTTCAGAGCGAGCGCGACGTCACGCTCGACGAGTGGGCGGCGCTTCTCGACGGAGCCGTGACGAGCGTGCCGGGCGCGGACGCGGGCACGCTCGACGTGCTCGACGGCGGCGAGTTCCGCACGGTCGCGCAGCACGGCTTGACGCCCGACGTCGTGAACGGTCGGCAATCGGTCGGCGAACGCTTCGCTTGGTACGGCGGTTCGGACGCCGAGTGGCGCGCGGGTTCGCCGAGGGTGTTGCACGGCGAGCGCGTCGCGGCGCGCGCCGCCAACGCCGCGAGCGCCTTGGCGGACGCGCGCGACTTCGAGGACTTGCCGGACGTGGCGAGTCGAACGAACAGCGTGCAGGCGACGCTGTGCTTGCCCATCGTGGTGGACGGGCACGTCGTCGCGCACCTCAACCTCGATTCGTTCGTGCGTTTCGACGCCTTCGGGCCCGACGCGCACGTCGTCGCGTCGGAGTTCGCCGTGCAGATCGGGGCGCTCCTCGGCGCGCGCGCGCGTCGTGAGCGAGAGCGGCGACGCCGTTCGGAACTCGAGGCGCTCGTGGACGTCGGCGTGGCTCTCGGGCCGGTGCGGACGTTGGAGGACGCCGCGCTGGTCTTGACGCAGCATGCGCGCGCGCTGTTCGACACGACGCGCGTGACGTACTTGCGGTACGACCCCGTGGAGGACACGCTGCGAAGCGACATCCTCGGTGGGCGTGGCGGCAAGTTCAAGATGCCGCGCGGCACGGGCGCCGCGTGGGCGGCGTTGTCGAGCGGCGCGATCGTCCGGACGGGCAAGGCGGAGGCGGTCCTCGCGATTCCCCTCGACGAGCACGGCGTCCTCGTCGCCGTTCGAGACGCGTCGCGGCCTTTCACGGACGACGACGAGCGCCTCGCGCAAGCCTTGTCGAACTTCGCCGTGGCGGCCTTGTCGCGCACGCGTGGCTCCGAGCGCCTCAGTGACGTTCCGTGACGCGGCGCGACAATCAACAAGGCGGGGGACGTCACCGTCCCCCGCCTCGCAAGACGTCGCTCAGTCGGCGCTCACGGCGACTTCTTGGCGCAGCAACGGCGCGATGGCCGCGTTGAACGCGTCGAAGTCGTGGAAGCTGAGTTGCTGCTCGTTGTCGCTCAGGGCCGTGGCGGGATTGGGGTGCACTTCGAGGTACACGCCGTCGGCGCCCACGGCGAGCGCGGCGCGCGCCAGCGGAATGAGCAGGTCGCGGCGTCCGGCGGCGTGCGCGACGTCGACGATGACGGGCAAGTGCGTTTCTTGCTTCGCGAGGGCGACGGCGCTGAGGTCGAGGGTGTTGCGCGTCCACTTCTCGAACGTGCGAATGCCGCGTTCGCACAAGATGACGTTCTCGTTGCCTTCGCTGAGAATGTACTCGGCGCCGTACAGCCACTCTTCGACGGTGGCGCTGAGGCCGCGCTTGAGCATCACGGGCACCTTCGAGCGGCCCACTTCTCGCAGCAACGAGAAGTTCTGCGCGTTGCGCGCGCCGATTTGCAAGACGTCGGCGTGCTCGGCGACGACTTCGATGTCGCGCGTGTCCATGACTTCCGTGACGAATTGCATGCCGAATTCACGCGCGACGGACGAGCCGATGATGAGGCCGTCGACGCCCATGCCTTGAAAGCCGTACGGTGACGTGCGCGGCTTGTACGCGCCGCCGCGCAAGAACTTCACGCCGCGACTGGCGAGGTGACGCGCCGTGGCGATCATCTGCTCTTCGCTTTCGATGGCGCACGGCCCGGCCATGATGACTTGCGCGGCGCCGCCGCCGACGCGCACGCCGTGGATGTTGAGCGTGGTGTCGTGCGGCCTCACCTTGCGCGACACGAGCAACTGCTTCTTGTCGTTGCTTTCCTCGAGGTCGAGGCTGGCGCGGAAGATTTCCGTGAAGATCTTTTTGATGACGGCGTTCGAGAAGGGGCCGGGGTTGCGCGCTTCGAGGTCGCGCAGTTGCTGCTCTTCACGCACGGGGTCGTAGTGGCTTTGGCTTTTGCCTTCGAGGCTCTTGATGCGTCCGATTTGCGCGACGATCTCGGCGCGCTTGCTGAGCAACGCCAGCAGTTCGTGGTTGATCCCGTCGATTTGACGGCGCAGTTCTTCGATGGTCTGCATGGCGCTCAGTGTAGGTCCGCGCACGACGGTGCGTCGTGCGCGGAATAGTCAACTGCTCGAAGTTGTCCAGCTTTCGCTGGTTTCGCGTGTTTCTCAAGCGTCGCTGGCGACGAGGCGGTCTCGGGGCGCGGCGAGCCTCGAGATGATGATGCCGAGTTCGTACAACACGTACACGGGCAGGGCGACGATCATCATGTTGAACGGGTCGGGCGTCGGCGTGATGATGGCGGCGGCGAGGAGGATGACGACGAAGGCGATTTTGCGAAGCCGCCCGAGGAGGCGGGCGTTCACGATGCCGATCTTCGTGAGGACGAAGGACAGCACGGGCAATTCGAACACGGCGCCGAGGGCGACGAGCAAGGCGATGATCGTGCCGATGTACTTGGCGACGTCGAGGTTGACGGTGACGCCGCCGCCGAGGAAGTCGAGCAAGAACGGCACCATGTTCGGCAAGAGCGCGTAGTACCCGAAGATGACGCCCAATCCGAACATGAGGCCGGCGCCGATCACGAACGGCACGGCCCAGCGGCGCTCTTCGGGATACAAGCCGGGCGCGACGAACAGCCACACTTGATGCAACACGAACGGCAACGCGAGCGCGAGGCCGCCCCAGAAGGCGAGGTTGAGGCTCATGATGAGTTGATCGGTGAGTTGCATCACCACGATGTTCACGGTGGTCGACGCGCGGTGGATGGGCGCTTCGAACCACGCCAGCAACTGCGTTCGGTACGACCACGCGACGCCCATTCCGACGGCCCAGTAGCCGATGGAGATGACGATGCGCGTTCGCAGCTCTTCGAGGTGATCGAAGAGGGGCGCTTCGGCCGTGTTCTTCTTGACGGGACTCCTCGCCATTCGCTTCGTTACGCCTCGTCTTTCTTGGCGGCGGGCGTGGCTTCGTCGTCGTTCATGCCTTTCTTGAATTCACGCATGCTTTGCCCGAGGCCCTTGCCGAGCTGAGGTAACTTGCGCGCTCCGAAAAAGACGACGACGAGCACCAAAATGATGATAAGTTCGAGCGGTCCGAAAGGCATGGGAAGTCCTCCTGTGTCGTCACCCTAGCGCGCGGATGGGTCGGCGACTGTGCGTTGACGGCGAACGTCACGCCACACCTTGTTGTACGCGTCACTCACTCGGCGTGGATGCGCGCCGAGCGAGCCAATCGGCGAGAAAGCCGCCCTTGGCCTTGAGCGCGCCTTGGGATTTGCTCCAGTAACGCGCGCTCCAACCGGGCACGATCTTCGCTTGGCCGCGCGCCACGATGAGCGCTCCTTCGGGAACGTCGCCCGTGACGGCGCTGCCTCCCGCGACGAAGGCGGCGTCTCCGAGCGTGGCGGGCGCGATGAGCGTGGTGTTGCTGCCGACGAACACGCCGCGTCCGATGACGGTCTTGTGCTTGTTCAAGCCGTCGTAGTTGGCGGTGATGGTGCCCGCTCCGATGTTGGTGTCCTCGCCGATGTCCGCGTCGCCGAGGTACGCGAGATGCCCGGCTTTCACGCCTCGGCCGAGCCGCGCGTTCTTGACTTCCACGAAGTTCCCGACGTGGGCGTGCTCTTCGAGCACGGCGCCGGGCCGCAGGCGCGCGAACGGACCGACGTTCGCGCCCGCCTCGACGCGCGCTCCTTCGAGTACGCTGTGCGGCTTGACGTGAACGTCCTCGCCGACGAACGAGTCGCACACGACGCTGTACGCGCCGATGTGCGCGCCCGTCTCGACGCGCGTCGCGCCGCGCAGGATGACGCCCGCTTCCAAAATGACGTCGGGCGCGATCTCGACGCTGTCCTCGATCGTCGTCGTGGCCGGGTCGTGCATCGTGACGCCGCCGCGCAAGTGCGCCTCGTTGACGCGCGCGCGCATGAGACGCTCGAGCTCGGCGAGTTGCACGCGGTCGTTGGCGCCCATGACCTCGCCGGGATCTTCGATCTTGAAGGCGTCGACGTTCGCGCCGATCGAGCGGTACAACGCGACGAGGTCCGTGAGGTAGTACTCGCCCGCCGGCGGCGTCTTCTCGATGCGCTCGGCGAGCGTGACGGATCGGTCGTCCATAAGGTACACACCCGAATTGAATTCCCCGATGGTCTTCTCTTCGGCGTTCGCCGCCTTTTCCTCGACGATGCGTTCGACCGTGCCGTTCTCGGCGCGCATGATGCGGCCGTACCCGGTGGCGTCGGCGAGCTCGCTCGTCAAGACGGTGAGGCCCGCGCCGTGCGCGCGGTGCCGTTCGAGCAAGGCCCGCAAGGTACCCAAGGCGAGCATCGGCGAGTCGCCGTACAGCACGAGGACGTCCGCGCCGCCCGCGAGTTCGCGCGCGCCGATCAAGAACGCGTGCCCGGTGCCGAGCTGCTCGCCTTGCCGCGCGAAGCGCACGCCTTCACGCGCGAGGATCGCTTCGACTTCGGCCGCGCCGTGCCCGGTGACGACGACGATGTCGCGCGCGCCGAGGTCACGCGCGAGCTTCGTCGACCACGCGATCATGGGTCGTCCGAGCACTTCGTGCAGCATCTTCGAGCGCTTGGATTTCATGCGGGTGCCTTGACCGGCGGCGAGGATGACGACGTCGAGAAGGCGGTCAGGCACGGCGCGCCTCCATCGTTTCGCGCGGTCGGCGCGCGAGGCGAACGAGCATGACGATCGAGATGACGACGATCGGAATGGACGCGAGTTGCGTGAAGGTGAACAGCCCGACGCCGGACTTGCCGAGCCCTTCGCTGAGGTACACGTTCCACGTCAACGGATTGAGGCGGAAGGTCTCTTCCCAACCGGCGCGCAGCAGCGAGTACCACAACCAGAATTGCCAAAAGGCCCAGCCGGGAATCTTGGAGCGCAACCAGTAGAAGCTCGCGATGGTGACGATGATGCCGATGATGACGCCGTAGATTTGCGTGAAGTGCACGGGTTGCGGCATGACGAGGCCGGCGGCGCGTTGCACGCAGTACGTCGCGAGGTTTTCTTGAGCGTTGGGGTTGCACATCGCGTCGTGGAAGCCGCGCGCCCAGTCGGGCCACACGAAGCCGACGGGCCACGAGGTGATGCGTCCGACGGTGTCCGAGCCGTTCATGATGTTGCCGAGCCGACCGCCGATGATGCCGAGCCCGACGCCGGGAACCATGAGTTCGGCGTACGAGTAGAAGTTGACCTTGTGCCGCCGAGCGTAGTAAAGCAGCACGAGCAGGCCCGCGGCGAGGCCGCCGTGAATGGAGATGCCGCCTTGGCGGATGTTGATGACCTCGACGAGGTTCGTGAGGAGGTTGTCGTGCTTGAAGAACAAGCCGGGGCTCGTGAGGACGAAGACGAGGCGCGCGCCGATCACGCCCCACAAAATCGCCCAGAAGGCCATGTCCGAGAACAAGTCGGGATTGAGGCCGCGCGCTCGGGCCAAGCGCAACGCGATCACCCAGCCGACGGCGATGCCCGCCGTGATGAGAAGTCCGTACCACGCGACGGACAAGCCGAAGATGCTGAATGCGACGGGATCCATGACGCCTCAGTGTACAGCCCGACATGAAAGGAGCAAGAGTTCCTTCACGATTCGAGGGCGGCTTGCACGCGCGCGCGCGTGAACACGCCCTTGACGAGGACGCGCTCACCGCTCGTCAGCACGGGCACGTCCCAGCCGTACTTCGCCTCCAAGGTCGCGTTTCCTTCGATGCCGACGCGCTCGAACGCGACGCTCAGGCGCGTCAGCAAGTCCTCGGCTTGCTCGCACAAGTGGCAGCCGTCGCGGGCGTACAGCGTCAGAACCACACGAGCCTCGCGATTTCGACCAAGCCGATCAGGACGTGCAAGAAGAACTTCGCGGCGATTCCGGCGAGCAGACCGAGCAGCGTGCCCCACGCGGCGCGCGCCGCGTCGGGCAGCGAGCGTCGCTCCACGGCGATTTCGGCGAGGAACGCCCCGCCGAGCGGGCCGAGGACGAGGCCGAAGGGCAAGAAGATTCCGGCGACCGAACCGATCACCGCGCCCCACATGGCGGACTTCGATCCGCCGAAGCGGCGCGCGCCCCAGCCGGACGTGACGTTGTCGACGAGCGAGATCAGCACCGTGACGACGCCGACGCCGCCCAGCCAAAGCCAGTCGTACCATTGAAAGCCGTCGATCCACGTGGCGGCCACCGTCCCGACGAAGATGATGAGCGTGGCGGGCACGACCGGAACGAACGTTCCGATCAACCCGGCGATCCAGGCGACGAGGAACACGGTGAGGGCGAGGCTCATAACGATTCACCCTACGCGGCGCCCACCTTAGAAGTTGCGAAGCCTCGCGGGATTTTCCTTGAATTCCTCGATCGACGACGCCTTCCTAACGTATGTTAGACTCCCGTCGTGAAGAAAGTCGTGATCGTCTCGGCGTCCAGGACGCCGATCGGCAAATACCTCGGCGCCTTGAGCTCCCAGTCGGCGATCGACCTCGGCGCGACTTCCGCGCGGGCGACCTTGCAACGCGCGGGCGTCGATCCGGCGGTCGTGGAGGACGTCATTCTCGGGCAGGTCGTGAGCGCGGGCAGCGGGCAAAATCCGGCGCGTCAAGCGGCGATGCGCGCGGGCGTTCCGTCCTCGGCGGGCGCGCTGACCATCAACCGCGTGTGCGGCAGCGGCCTCAAAGCGGTGATCCTCGCGTCCCAAGCGATTCGCGCGGGCGACTCGGACGTCGTCTTGGCGGGCGGCATGGAAAGCATGTCGACGTCGCCGTACCTGCTGCCCGGCGCGCGCAGCGGCTACCGCATGGGCAACGCTCAAGTCATCGACGCCAACACCCACGACGGCTTGTGGTGCTCGATCACCGACGAAGGCATGGGACTCACGGGCGAGCGCGTCGCGCGTCACTACGGCATCACCCGCGAAGAGCAAGACGCGTACGCCTTCGAAAGCCACCGCCGCGCGGTGGACGCGCAACGCGCCGGACGCTTCGACGACGAGATCGTTTCCATAGAGATCACGAGCCGAAAAGGCGCGACGCTCGTCACTCAAGACGAAGGACCGCGCGCCGACTCCACCGTCGAAGCGCTCGGCAAGCTCAAGCCCGCCTTTGCGAACGACGGCACCGTCACGGCGGGCAACGCGCCGGGCCTCAACGACGGCGCGGCGACGCTGCTCGTCACGAGCGAGGAGCGCGCCCTCGCCTTGGGCCTCACGCCCCTCGCTGAAATCGTCGCGAGCGCGTCGTCGGGCCTCGATCCCGCGTGGGTGATGATGACGCCCGTACCCGCCGTGCGCAAGCTGCTGGAAAAGACGAACCGCGGCGTGTCGGACGTGGATCTTTGGGAGCTCAACGAGGCGTTCAGCGTGCAAGCCCTCGCCGTGTCGCGCGATCTCGGCCTCGACACCGCCAACGTCAACGTGAACGGCGGCGCGGTGGCCCTCGGTCATCCTATCGGCGCTTCCGGCGCGCGCATCCTCGTCACGCTGCTCGCGGCGCTTCAGCAGCGCGACCGGGAAACGGGCGTGGCGACGCTGTGCATGGGCGGCGGCAACGGCCTCGCGCTGCTCGTGCGCCGCCTCGGTTGACAAGGACACTTCCCGAGTAAGCTTGGCTCATGCTGACGATTCTCGACACGACGTTGCGTGACGGCGCCCTCGCCGAGGGCATCGACCTCACCATCGAAGACAAACTGCGCGTCACGCCCCTCATCGACTCCCTTGGCGTGCAGTACCTCGAAGGTGGGTGGCCGCTCGTGTTCGAGCGCGACCTGGAGTTCTTTCGGCGCGCGGGCGAAGAGTTGCAACTCGGCGCCAAACTCACGGTGTTCGGCGCGACGCGCCGCCCCGAAACGCTCGTGACGCGCGACCGCGGCATGGCGTTGCTGCTCGAGTCGGGCGCGCCGGTCGTGCACTTGTACGGCAAGGTGTGGACGCTGCACGTCGAGAAGGTGCTCGGCACGACCCGCGAGGAGAACCTCGCGATGCTGCGCGACTCCGTCTCGATGATGAAAGGTGAAGGGCGCGAGGTGATCTTCACCGCCGAACACTTCTTCGACGGTTTTCGCGCCGACCGCGAATACGCACTGGCGAACTTGCACGCGGCGGTCGAGGCGGGCGCCGACATTCTGTCGCTCGGCGACTCGAACGGCGCGAGCTTGCCCGACCTCGTTCAGGAGGGCGTGCGCGCCGCCCTCGGCATCGCGACGGGCCGCACGGTCGGGCTGCACCTTCACAACGACCTCGGGCTCGCGCTCGGCAACACCATCGCGGGTCTCTCGGCGGGCGCGACGCACGTGCAAGGCACCGTGAACGGCTACGCCGCTCGGTCGGGCATCACGGACCTCACGGCGCTGTTGCCGATTTTGAAACTCAAGATGGGCGTGGACGTCGTGACTGACGCGCAACTCGCCCGCTTGAGTTCGGTCGCGCGCAAAGTCGCCGAGATCGTCGGGCTCGGTGACGAGATGGACCACAAGCCCGTCGTGGGCCGCAAGGTCTTCTCGCACAAGACGCAAACGCACGTCGCGGCCGTTCTGAGCGCGCCCGAAGCGTACGAGGCGATCGCGCCCGAAAGCGTGGGCAACCAACGACGGTTGTTGCTGCCGGGCCTCACGCGCCCCACGTACCTGGCGGAAGTCGCGCGAACGTACGGCGTCGACCTCAGCGTGTCGAGCGCCGCGAACGCGAACATCCTCGCCGTTCTCAAAGGCTTGGAGGATCAAGGGTACACGTACGAGGACGCCTCGGCGAGCCTCGAGCTTCGTCTCGCGCACCTCACGGGAAGCGCCACCGCGACGTTGGCGGTGGAGCGACTGCGGTTGTTCGAGGTGATTCGCGGCGCGAACCAGACGGTCGTGGAGGCGAGCCTGCGCGTGCGCGTCGGCGCGGACAGCGTGTACGTCGCCGCCGAGGGCGCCGAGCCGCTCGAGACGCTCTACCTCGTGCTGGTCGCGGCGTTGCAAGCCGTGCCCGACACGCGCGAGCGCGGCACGGCGATGCGGTTCCTCGGCGCGCGCGTTCGCAACTTGGGTCGAGGGAAAGTGCGCGTCGTCGCGACCCTCGGCGACGGCGAGCGCGAGTGGACGACGGTCGGTATCGACCGTGATCTCGTCAAGGCCGCGTGGACGTCGCTGCTGGACGGCGTTGAGTACGGACTGAGCGGCTTGCAAGGTCAGACAGTGGTTTCCCCGTGAGGAGTTTCGTTTCTTCCCGCCAAGCGTTCGCTTGGCGGTTTCGTTCGAGGTGATACATGAAGTTCGGCGTGATCGGTGCGGGACAGATGGGCGCGGGCATCGCGCAAGTGGCGGCTCAGGCGGGATTCACGGTGGTGCTGCGAGACGTCGAGGAGCGCTTTTTGCAGCGCGGCCGTTCCGTGATCGAACGGTCCTTGGCGAAACTCCACGAGAAAGGCAAGCTCGACGCGACGCCCGAGGACGTGATCGGGCGCGTCTCGTTCACGACGGCCCTGGAGGATTTCGCGGCGTGCGACGTCGTGGTGGAGGCGATCGTCGAGGACGAGGCCGTCAAGAAGGCCTTGTTCGCCGACCTCGGCCGGATCGTTCAGCCGAGCGGTATTTTGGCGAGCAACACGTCCTCCATTCCGATCACGAGTCTCGCCACGGCGTCGGGTCGCCCGGAGCGGTTCATCGGCATGCACTTCATGAATCCCGTGCCGCTCATGGCGCTCGTCGAAGTCATTCGTGGATACGCGACGAGCGACGAGACGGCGGCGTTCGTGGTCGACGCGGCGCGCCGGATGGGGAAGACGCCTTTGTCGTGCAACGACTTTCCCGGGTTCGTGTCGAACCGAGTGTTGATGCCGATGATCAACGAGGCCATTCAGTGCGTGATGGAAGGCGTGGCGGAACCCGAGGCGATCGACGGAATCATGAAGCTCGGCATGAACCACCCGATGGGACCGTTGACGCTGGCAGATTTCATCGGTCTCGACACCTGCCTGGCGATCATGGAGGTGCTGCATCGCGGCCTGGGTGACGACAAGTACCGTCCGTCGCCGTTGCTGCGCAAGATGGTTCAAGCGGGCTTGCTGGGTCGCAAGAGCGGGCGCGGCTTTTATACGTACGGCACGGCCTGAACTGGCTCTATCTGTGTTGTGAAAAGGGGAGGGCTGCTTCACGCAATCCTCTCCTTTCCGAGGAAATAAAAATTTCACGCGCTCGACTATCGTGATTAATTTCACTTGTACTCTCATGGTTGATCTTATTTTTTCTGATGACGAGTCAGGTATTAACCTGTAGACCTCTCAAGTGAAGACGTGGGCGCCCTGCGGACAAGCTCCTACTGTGGAGACCAAGCTGAACTGGAAGTCTTTGTCGATCATCACGGCACTCACCAGCACTGCCAAGGTTTACCAGCCCACCTTCGAGCACGCCGTGAACGCCGTGCAGCTTTCTGTCGGTCACGTCCGGCAGAACGATCGGACGGTGGTCGCCAGACCCTGGAACCTTCCCCGCAATGCCGCGCCTTTCGCTGGGCTGGCTTGCTCCTTGAACGACCTGATGAAGTTCGCTCGTTTCATGCTCGGCGATGGACGCAACGCCCAGGGAGAACGACTCCTGAGTGAGCAAGGAATGGCCGCTCTGCTGCACCCCAACGAGAGACGACGGACGGGCGCTGGGTGGGACTGACGTGGAACGTGGCCCTGGTGAACGGCGTGCAGGTGGTGTCGCATGCCGGTTCTATGGGAGGGCAGACAGCAGTACTGGCCTTGATCCCGAAGCTCGGGATGGCTTTCGCGTCGATGACGAACGCTGCTGGGGGCATGGAGATGAATCGTGCGTTGTTGGAATGGTTTTCCCAGCATGTCCTGCACGACGAGCCCCAGGAACCGGCTTGGTTGACCTTGAGGCAGGATGAGCTCGTGGAGTACGAGGGTCGGTATCAAGTTCCCGGAGACCGACATAGCTTTCGCGTCACGGCCCACGAAGGTGGATTGTTGTTCGCGTTCGAGCGAGGTGCAGGAAGGGAGGTGTTTGATGCATCGGATCTCTGGCCCCCGACTCGGTTTGTGTTTCATGCGCAGGACCGAGTGACGGTGCGGGACTGGATTCTCAAGGGGATGAGGTTCGATTTCCTGCGTGTCGACGGTCTGGTTCACTATCTGAGGGCGTTTTCTCGGATCATGGTTTGTCAGCAGAAGGCGTAAGGATCTCTACGCGTCACCTTGCACGCTCGTTCCTTGGCCCAGCATCAGCAGCCGAAAACCAACTTCTGCTGCTGTCAGTCATTAGGCACGGCGCCTCCGAAAAGGGAAGGCTCGCGGCACAATATCGCGTCTTTCATTTTTCATTCCTGCCGCGCGCCATGCGAGGATATGCGGGGCTGGAGGCGAGATTTTTCCGTAAATGCGGCAAAAATTTCACGCGCCCATTTTATCGTGAATCATTTCACTTACCTCCATTGAATGGTTTCCTACCGCTCTCCTCAAGACCCTACGAAGACTCGAAGGGTGCGGCCTCTCGAGTCTTCGATCACAACGTCAACGCCAAGCGAAGTGCCTGCGCGAGTCCTCCCGCGTCCACGTGACCGACGTGATACCGTGCCGCTTCGCGCGCGTCCGCGTCGGCGTTGCCCATCGCCACGGCGTGCCCCACGACGCCCATCGCGCCGACGTCATTGTGCGCGTCGCCGACCATCATGACGCGCTCCAACGGCACTCCGTACGAAGCCGCGACGGCCGTGACGGCGCTCGCTTTGCTCACGCCGGGCTTCGTGAGGCTCACGAACAACGCGTCCGGCATGACCGGCGAGGTGGCAGGGGAGACCGTGAGGTCCTCGTTCGCTTCCGAGAGAAGCTCGTCTTTCATCGCGAGCGGCACCACCCACTGTGCCCGCACGACCTTCCCGTCGAGGCTCAGCAAGTCGCGCGGAACGAACGGCACGCCCAGCAACGCCGCGTGCTCCACGGCCGCGCGGTCGGTGCGCTCCACGGCGTACGCGTCGTCCGTGTACACCTCCAAGATGCGGTTCGTGCGGCGCGCGAGATTCACAAGGTTCGCGAGGGCCACGCTCGGCAAACCTTCCGAGCGGGACGCGAGGGACGACACGTTCACGATCGACGCGCCGTTTTGGAAGATGTGCCACGCCGAGTCGTCGAGTCGCCGCGCGTACTCGCGCGCCACGCCGAACGCGGGGCGGCCCGTCGTGAGGCACAAGTGAATTCCGGCGGCGCGCGCCTCGCTCACCGCGTCCCATACCACCTCGGGAATCACGCCGCCCGTTCCGACGAGCGTTCCGTCGACGTCGATGCACACCAAGCCGAGCGTCACAAGCGCCCCTCGTGTTCCACCACGGCGCACCCACCGACGCGCACTTCACGCACGGCGTCCCCGTCGAGCGCGATGTCGACGATGACTTCGCCCGGCGTGCCGAGCGCGTGTCCTTGTCGGCACAAGCCGCGCGCCATGCCGCCACGCCTCGGCAGAATGCCCGCGCTCGCCAGCATCGCCACGAGGGCGCCCGACGAGCTGCCCGTCACGGGGTCCTCGGGAATGCCCACGAGCGGCGAGAAGTCGCGCGTGTAAAACGAGTCCGGACTCATGGGCGCGTACGCGTGCACGCCCGTGACGCCGAGTTCGCGGCTGATCGACTCGATCTCGGCGAAGTTCGGCTCCAAGGCGTCCACCACGAACGCGTCGAGCAGCGGCACGAAGATCGACCACAAGCCGGTGCTCGCCACGGCCATCGGCAAGCCTCGGTGTACGAGGCGGTCGCTGACGCCGAGCGCGCCGGCGAGGCGTGACCGCCAACCGCTCGGAAGCGTTCGCACTTCCAAGGGGCGCTGGCGCATCCACACGCGGTGGGGCGCGCCCGCTTCGCGTTCCAAGTCGAGTTCGATCGGTCCGACGAGCGTCTCGAGGACCATGCCGTCACGCCACAAACCGCGTTGCGCGAGCACGAGGCCGAGCGCGACGGTGGCGTGACCGCAAAACTCGATTTCCTGGGTGGGCGTGAAGTACCGAACGCGTGCGACGCGTTCGTCGACGTTCACCACGAACACCGTCTCGGGCACGCCGAGGCGCGCCGCCAAGCCTTGCATTTGAGTGTCGCTGAGCGACGCGCCGTCCAGGACGACGCCGGCGGCGTTGCCGTGTCCGGGCGTGGACGTGAAGGCGCTCACTTGACAGTACGAAATCATGACGCTTCAGGGTAGCGTGTTCGAGCGGGCGGCGCGCCGAGGTGGTCTTGAGCGACTTCCCCATCCATCCGATGATAATGAATGTTATCATCGGAGCGACATGCCGAAGAAGCCCGACGACGCCCTCGTTCCCTACACTGGCGACCGCCTCGCCCAAGCCCGCTCCGTCGCCACCCTCCACGACGACGAACTCAAACGCCGCGCGAGCGCCGCCGCCCGCGACAAGAACCTCGACGATCTCTGGGCCATCACCCTCGCGTACCTCACGTCCGATTCGCACGCGGGCGTCGGCGCGAGCAAGCACACGCTGCGCGCCTACCGCAAAGGCGTCGAAGTCCTCGTGGAGTACGCCGCCGACCACGCGTGGAACTTGCTGCGGCCCGGTCGACGCGAGCCGGGCTTGTTCGTCGCGCACCTCAGCGCCTCGGGCCTCAAGCCCGCCACCGTGCACTCACGCGTCGCGAGCGCCAACGCCTTGTACCGCGCGCTTCGCTGGGCGGGCGCGACGGACGCCGATCCCTTCGCGGACGTCAAGCGCCCCAAGGACCGCACGAAGGGCATCGTGAAGAACCCGCCGTACAAAACCGACTTCGTGACCGCCATGGCCGAGGTCGCCCGAGCCGACGAGCGCGCGTTGATCTTGCTCATGGCGCACGCGGGCCTGCGCATCGCCGAGGCGCTCGCCTTGGCCTGGGAGCACGTGCACTTCGAACGCAAGCGCCTGCTGGTCGCGCATGGCAAAGGCGACAAGGCCCGCCTCGTGCCGATGAGCGCGAAGCTTCGCGAGGCCCTGCACGCCTTGCGCGTCGAGCGTGGTCTCCCCTCGCGCGGCTTCGTCTTCACCTTCCACGCGTACGCCACGGCGTACGAACGCCTGCGCCGCCTCGCGCGGTCCATCGACCGTGAGGACGAGTTTCGAGGATTTCACGCGGGCCGAAAGCTCGCCGGAACGCGCCTGTACGCGCAAGTCAAGGATTTCACGCGCGTCGCGGGCTTTCTGGGGCACGAGCAGGTGGACACCACGCGTCGTTACGTGGAACTCCCCGAGGACGATCTCGCCGACGCCGTGGAGAACTTCGAGTAACACGACGAACATACGTACAAGTGAAATGATTCACGATAAAATGGGCGCGTGAAATTTTTGCCGCCTCATCAAATTTCCCTTCCACCCATGCCTCTATAATTCCACCCATGACGTTCATTTCCGACCTTCCCCGGCACATCGACAAGGAAGTCACGCTCACGGCGTGGCTCACCGACAAGACGGGACGCGGCAAACTGCAATTCCTCAAGCTTCGCGACGGCAGCGGCTTCGTGCAAGCCGCCATGTCGAAAAACGACGTGTCCGAGGACGCCTTCGAGACGGGCAAGCGCCTCGTGCAAGAACAGGCCGTGCGCGTCACGGGCGTCGTGCGCGCCGACGAGCGCGCTCCAGGCGGCGTGGAACTCGGCGTGAAAGACCTCACCGTCGTGAGCGAGAACCACGGCGAGTACCCCATCACGCCCAAAGAGCACGGCGTGGACTTCCTGCTCGACCACCGCCACGTCCACTTGCGCCACCGCCGCCCGTGGTCGATCATCCGCGTGCGCGACTGCGTGCAACGCGCCGTCGCCGACTTCTTCCACCAAGAAGGCTTCGTCCGCTTCGACGCGCCGTTCTTCACGCCGAACGCCGCCGAGGGTACGACCGAACTCTTCGAAATCGACTTGTTCGGGGAGGACAAAGCGTACTTGTCGCAAACGGGCCAATTGCACGCCGAGGCGGGCGCCCTCGCGTTCGGCAAGGTCTACACCTTCGGCCCGACCTTTCGCGCCGAGAAAAGCAAGACGCGCCGCCACCTGCTCGAATTCTGGATGATCGAACCCGAAGTCGCGCCCGCCACGCACGAAGACAACATGGCGTTGCAAGAGCGCTTCGTGAGCTTCCTCGTGCGCCGCGCCCTCGACGAGTGCGAAGCGGAACTCACGATGCTTGGGCGCGACCTCGACAAGCTGCGGCCCGCCGCCGAAGGAAACTTTCCGCGCGTCACGTACAGCGACGCCCTGGGAGTCATCAACGACCGCATCACGCGCGGCGACTTCCCGGAGAACGTCTCCCCCGACACGCCGCTGCTCACGTGGGGCGACGATTTCGGCGCGCCGCACGAAACCATTCTCGGCGCGAGCTTCGACCGTCCCGTGATCGTCGAGCGGTACCCGGCGGCGATCAAGGCGTTCTACATGCAGCCCGATCCGCGAGACGAACGCGTCGCGCTGTGCGACGACATGATCGCGCCGGAAGGTTACGGCGAGATCATCGGAGGCTCCGAGCGCATTCACGACTTCGAGCTCCTCAAGCGCCGCATCGAACACGAAGGCTTGCCGCTCGAAGCGTTCGAGTGGTACCTCGACTTGCGCCGCTTCGGCAGCGTTCCGCACGCCGGCTTCGGCATGGGCTTGGAACGCACGATCGCGTGGATCACCGGCATCGACCACATTCGCGAAGCGATTCCCTTTCCGCGCATGCTGACGCGCATGCGTCCGTGACGCGAACGTAGCGAGAGCGGCAGTCTCGGCGCCCGCGCCCTTCTAGGGTAACGTCATGCGCCGCGTGGACGTGCTCGTGATCGGCAGTGGCCCCTCTGGGCTCGCCCTCACGAGCGCGCTCGCGTCGAACGGTGTGGCGGTCGCCAACCTCAGCTTGGACGCGCACGCACGCTGGCCGCAAACGTACGGCGCTTGGGAAGACGAACTCAGCGACCTCGACGTGCCGACGTCGCACCGCTGGAGCCGCGTGTTCGTCCATCCGAAGCGCGAACGAGCATTGCAACGCGCGTACGTCCTGCTCGACAACGAAGCGCTGCAAAACCAACTGCGCGAACGCGCGGCGCGTGACGGCGCCGCGTGGCGAGCCGCGCGGGCGGTCGAGGTGCGAGCCACGCCGCAAGGAAGCGTCGTGCTCGACGCGCACGGCCGTTCGCACCACGCGCGGCTCGTGGTGAATGCCAGCGGCCACGTCGACTTCGACGCGGCCGCCCCCAGCACGTCGAGGTTGGCGTTTCAAGCGGCGTACGGCGTCGTCGCGACCTTCGACCGCCCGCCCATCAAGCCCGGCTCCGTCGCCTGGATGGACTACCGAGCCGAGCACTTGCGCCCCGGCGAGTTCGACGCCGCCCCGACGTTCCTGTACGCCATGCACCTCGGCGGCGACCGCTACTTCGTCGAGGAGACGTCGCTCGCCGCGCGACCCGCTCTGTCGACGGACGTGTTGCGAGACCGCCTGCAACGCCGCCTCGCGTGGAACGGCACGCCGCCCGCACACGTGGAGCACGTGGAGCGCTGCCTCTTTCCGATGAATCGCTCGCCCGCGCCGCCGTCGCGCGTCGTCGCGTTCGGCGGCGCGGCGGGCCTCGTTCATCCCGCGAGCGGCTTCATGGTCGCGCACGCCCTGCGCCTCACGCGAAGCGTCGCCGCCGAGATCACGCTCGCCCTTCAGCAAGAGGCGCGCGCCGACGACGTGTCGAAGCGGGCGTGGCGCGCGGTGTGGCCGAGCGACGCGAGGCGCGCGCACCGCCTGTACACGTTCGGCTTGGAAGCCTTGCTGCGCCTGCGCGGCGCCGAGCTCGCCGAGTTCTTCGACGCCTTCTTCGACTTGCCGAGCGACCGCTGGCGCGCCTTTTTGTCCAGAACGGCCGCGCCCGCCGACGTCGCGGCCATCATGCTGCAAGTCTTCACGCGCGCCCCGAACGCCGTGCGCCTCTCGCTCGCGCGGTCGGCGCTGCACGAGCCGCGCACGTTGCTCGGAGCCGCCTTGAAGCGGTGACTCAAACTTCTTGCGGTACCTTGCCAAGCTCGAACGCCGCGTGCGCGGCGCGCACGGCCGCGTCGACGTCCGCCTCTTCGATCGCGAGGGAGATGTTGAGTTCCGACGACCCTTGCGCGATCATCAGCAAGTTGACGTTCGCGGAGGCGAGCGCCGAGAACAACCGCGCCGCGACGCCGCGCTGACCGCGCATGCCTTCGCCGACGACGGCGACGATGGCGACGTTCTCCTCCACCTCGTACGCCTTCACGAGCCCCGAGCCTTGCAAGGCCTCCTCCAGCACGCGCGTGGCGTGCGCGGCGACCGTGCGGCCCACGACGAGGCTGACGTTGGCTTGAGACGAACCTTGCGAAATCATCTGCACGGGAATGTTCTCGCGCGCGAGCACCTCGAAGATTTGCGAAACGACGTCGGGCACGCCCACCATGCCCGCGCCTCCCACCGTCAAGACCGACAAACCTCGAATCGCCGTGACGGCCTTGACGGGATGCGCCGCGTCCGTCTTGGCGTCTTTCGTGACGAGCGTGCCGGGAAAGGCGGGATCGGCGGCGCTCTTGACGCGCAAGGGAATCTCGGCGTCTTGCAGCGGCGTCACGGCGAGCGGGTGCAGGACCTTCGCGCCGAAGTACGCGAGTTCCATCACCTCGGCGTAACTGAGATGCTCGAGGTTGCGCGCGTCGGGCACGCTGCGAGGATCGGCGCTCATGACGCCGTCGACGTCCTTCCACGTCCAGACTTCCTGCGCGCCGAGCGCCGCGCCGAGAATCGTGGCCGTGTAGTCCGTGCCGCCTCGCCCGAGGGTCGTGACGACGCCTTCGGGCGTCTCGCCGATGAAGCCGGACACGACGGGCGTGAGGCCCACGCCGATCAAGCCGCCGAGACGCTCGCGAAGCCGCGAATACGCTTGAGGCAGCGGACGCGCGTTTCCAAAGTCCCGATTCGTGACGAGGCCCGCCGCGCCGCCCGACAAGTGATGCGCGCGCACGCCGATGCCTTCGAGGGCGAGCGCCATCAGGGGCGCGCTGAGACGCTCGCCGAACGACACGATGAGGTCGCGCGAACGCGCGCTGAGCTCACGCAGAAGTCCGACGCCCGTCACCGTCTGCTGCAGCGTGTCCGTCAACTCGCGCAGTTCCCGCGCGACGTCGGACGTCGCGCCCGCGCCGAGTTGCGACGCCGCTTCGAGGTGGCGAGCGCGCAGCGACGCGATGTCCGCCAACGCGCCGCCGAGGTCGCCTTGTTCGGCGCGTGACGCGACGCCGAGCAAGGTGTCCGTGACGCCCGACATCGCCGAGACGGCGACGGCGACCTTCGTCCCCGCCGCCGTGGTGCGCGCCACGAGGGACGCCGAGCGTGCGATGGCGGACGCGCCGCCCATCAAAGTGCCGCCGAACTTCATCACGATCATGCGTCGAATGCTAGCAACCGCAGCGTGCGCACTCGCGCAGAGTCATAGACGAAGGCGCAGACTTGAAAGCGCGGATGGTACACTCACCAGGCCGAAGTGAATGACCGACGCGTGAAGGCTTCGTGTGACCTTCACACCGCGAAGGGTGAGTTAAGATGGCGGCGCAAGGTCGCGCCCGACATCGACGCGCGACCTCGGAGGAGGAACCATGAAAGTAGGCATCAACGGGTTCGGGCGCATCGGTCGCCTCGTGTTCCGCATCCTCGTCGAGCGTGGCGTCGACGTCGTCGCCATCAACGACCTCACGGACAACAAGACCCTCGCCACGCTCCTGAAGTACGACTCGAACTTCGGGCGCTTCGCGGGCACGGTCGACTACGACGAGACCAGCCTCACCGTCAACGGCAAGAAGATCGCCGCGCTCGCCGAACGTGACCCGGGCGCGATCAAATGGGGCGAACTCGGCGCGGACATCGTCATCGAGTCCACCGGGATCTTCACGGACCGCGAATCGGTCAGCAAGCACATCCAAGGCGGCGCGAAGAAGGTCGTCATCACCGCGCCCGCCAAGGGCGACGACTTCAGCGTCGTTCTCGGCGTCAACGAGCAAGACTACGATCCCGCCAACCACCACATCATCTCCAACGCGTCGTGCACGACGAACTCTCTCGGCGCGCCGATGAAGCTGCTCGACGAAGCGTTCGGCATCGAAAAGGCGATCATGACGACCGTCCACTCGTACACGAACGATCAGCGTGTCCTCGACTTGCCGCACAAGGACTTGCGCCGCGCGCGCGCCGCCGCCGTCAACATCATTCCGACGTCGACGGGCGCCGCGAAGGCCGTGTCGGCCGTGTACCCGGCCCTCAAAGGCAAGTTCGACGGCACGAGCTTGCGCGTGCCCACCCCGACAGGTTCCATCTCGGACGTCGTCGTGATTCTCTCGCGCGAAGTCACGAAAGACGAAGTCAACGCCGTCTTCCGTGAAGCCGCGCAAGGCAAGCTCAAGGGCATCATGGATTACACCGAGGACCCCATCGTCCTCAGCGACATCCAAGGCGATCCGCACTCGGCGATCATCGACGGTGGACTCACCATGGCGATGGGCAACCTCGTGAAGTTCTTCAGCTGGTACGACAACGAGTGGGGTTACTCCAACCGCATCGCCGACCTCGTGCAGCTGATCCAGCAAAAAGGCTGAGCCACCCTTCGCACACGGGGTCGACGGTTCGATGAGCCGTTGACCCTTTCTTTCAAGGAGAGCTTCGTGAAGACCCTCAAGGACATCGACGTTCGTGGCAAACGCGTTCTCGTGCGCGTCGACTTCAACGTGCCGATCAGCGGCGGCAAGGTGCAAGACGCCACGCGCGTCCAAGCGAGCTTGCCCACCATCGAGTTCCTGCTCGACGAAGGCGCCAGCGTCATCCTCATGAGCCACCTCGGGCGCCCGAAAGGCGGCCCGGACGACAAGTACCGCCTCGCGCCCGTCAAAGACGTCCTCGAAGCGCTGCTGCAGCGTGACGTGACGTACCTGCGCAGCAATCCCGGCTCGGACGAGACGGCCCAAGCGCTTCGCGACGTGCAGCCGGGCAGCGTCGTCTTGCTCGAAAACGTCCGCTTCGAACCCGGCGAGGAAAAGAACGACGCCGAGCTCGCGGGCCGTCTCGCCGCGCTCGGCGACGCGTTCGTGCTCGACGCGTTCGGAAGCGCGCACCGCGCGCACGCCAGCGTCTCGGGTGTCGCGGCGCTCTTGCCGCACGCGGCGGGCTTCCTGCTCGAAAAGGAAGTGCGCGCCCTCGGCAAGCTCCTCGACGAAGCCGAGTCGCCGTACGTCGTCCTCATCGGCGGCGCGAAGGTCAGCGACAAGATCAAGGTCATCGAGAACCTCCTGCCGCGCGTCGACAAGCTTCTCATCGGCGGCGGCATGGCGTACACGTTCCTCAAGTCGCAAGGCGGAACCATCGGCGAGAGCATCCACGAGGACGACCAACTCGACCTCGCGCGCCGCCTTCTGGGCGAACACGAAGGCAAGATCTTCTTGCCGATCGACGTCGTCGCCGCCGATCGTTTCGCCGAGGACGCCGAGACGCGTGTCGTCGACGCCAAGGCGATTCCCGACGCGTGGCAAGGCCTCGACATCGGGCCGGCCACGCGCGAGAAGTACGCCGCCGAGTTGCAAGGCGCCAAGACGGTGTTCTGGAACGGCCCGATGGGCGTCTTCGAATTCGAAGCGTTCGCCGAAGGCACGAACGCCATGGCGAACGCCGTCGCGAACCTCGACGGGGCGTACACCGTCGTGGGCGGCGGAGACTCGGTGAGCGCCATCAACCAAAGCGGACTCGCCGACAAGATCGGCCACATCTCCACCGGGGGCGGCGCGAGCCTCGAGTTGCTCGAAGGGCAAGAATTGCCCGGCGTGAAAGCGTTGGCGTGACATGAGCGACGTCACGCCGCTTTTGGCCCTCAACTGGAAGATGAACAAGACGCCGAGCGAAGCGCGCGCCTGGGCGACCGAACTCGCCGGGACCTTCACGGGGCAGGGCGCCGAACTCGCCGTGATGGCGCCCGCCATCGACCTGCCCGGCGTCGCCGAGGCGTTGCGCGGCTCGCGCGTCGCGTACGGAGCGCAAGACGTGTCCGCGCACGCGTCGGGGGCATACACGGGTGAAATCAGCGCGGCGATGCTGCTTGACGTCGGCGCTTCGTACGCGATCGTCGGGCACTCCGAGCGGCGCGCGTACCACGCGGAAACGGACGAGAAGGTCGCGGCGAAGACGCGCGCGGCCTTGCAAGCAGGCCTCGTGCCGATCGTGTGCGTCGGCGAGGAGTTGCCCGTGCGCGAAGCGGGCGAGCACGTCGCGTTCACCTTGAACTCCCTGCGCGGCAGCCTCGAGGGCGTAGACGTTCGAGACGCGCGCGCTCTGGTGATCGCCTACGAACCCGTCTGGGCGATCGGAACGGGCAAGACCGCCACGGCCGACGACGCCGAGGAGATGGCGAGCGCGATTCGCGGGGAACTGCGGCGTTCGCTCGGAGACGTCGCCGACCGCGTGCGCGTCTTGTACGGCGGAAGCGTGAAGCCCGCCAACATCGCCGAGATTTGCGGCAAGGCCAACGTCAACGGCGCTCTCGTCGGCGGTGCGAGCCTCGAACTCGACTCGGTTCTTGGCATGGCGGGCGCGCTCAACGTCTGATCGAAGGCGCAAGGCCGCCGTTGGGCGCGACTCACGAACCGGAACTTCCCGAAGGCGACACTCGTACTGATGTGTATGACGCGTCGCCTTCTCCCCTTCTTGTTGGTGTTGCTCGCCGTGCTGTCGAGCACCGTGGACGCCGCGCGCCGAAGCGGCGGCGGCTTCGGCGGGTTTCGCACCACTCCCTCGTACCGCACGCCGAGCTATCGAAGCCCCACTTACCGCGCGCCGAGTTACCGAAGCCCCACCTACCGAAGCCCCACTTACCGCGCGCCGAGTTACCGCCCGTCGTACCGCAGCAATTTCTTCTTTCTGCCTTTCTTCGGGTTCTTTCCGGGATTCGGGTACGGCTACGGCGGCGGCGTGTCCTTTCTGGGCGGCTTGCTGAGCTTCCTGCTCAACCTCGTTTTGATCGTCGTCCTGATCGCCATCCTGCTTTGGTTCGTGCGCCGCTCTCGCCGCTTCTGAGCGTCTCGATGTCCCCGGCTGACCCGGGGATTTCCCTTGAGCTGATAGTGAAATGATTCACGATAATCCGGACGTGTGAATTTTGTGTTTGCTCGTCTTTGCGACTGTGTGAAGACGTGTTATGCTCCGCCCCATGCAACAACGACTCGCCGACCTGCTCGGGCGCGAAGGCCTCACCGCGCTTTGGGTGACCACGCCGGAACACGTCCGTCTGATCAGCGGCTTCACGTCTCCCGAGGACGCCAAGGTTCTCGTCACGCCGAGCGAAACGTGGCTGTACACCGACGCCCGCTACACCGCGCAAGCCGACGAGGAATGCCGCGTTCCGCACTTCATCGGCGCGCCCCCCCGCGCGAACGCCCTCAAGGAAATGTACGAGCACGCCCGCGTGCGATTCGGAGACGGTCCCGTCGGCGTGGAAGCCGCGCACCTCACCGTGCACGAATTCGAAACTCTGAAAGCCGCTTGGAACGCCGACCTCGTCGCGACGACCGGCTTGATCGAATCCGTGCGCCTCTCCAAGACGAACGAGGAAATCCAAGCGATTCGCGAAGCGCAACGCGTCGCCGACGAAGCGTACGCCGAAGTGCGCCCGACCATCACGGCGGGCCGCAAAGAGCGCGACGTCGCCCTCGACCTCGAAATCGCCATGCGTCGTCGCGGCGCCGCCGGACCCGCCTTCGACATCATCGTCGCGAGCGGCGCGCGAAGCGCCATGCCGCACGGCGTCGCCTCCGACAAGATCATCGAGGACGGCGACCTCGTCACGATCGACATGGGCGCCGTCGTGAACGGCTACCACTCGGACATGACCCGCACGATCGCCGTGGGCAGCGTGAGCGACGAGCTGCGGCGCATGTACGACGCCGTCCTCGAAGCCGAAGAAGCCTGCGTCGCCGCCGTCAAGCCCGGCATTCGCTGCGCCGACCTCGACCAGATCGCGCGCGACCTGCTCGCCAAGCACGACCTCGCGCCGCTCTTCGCGCACTCGCTCGGACACGGCGTCGGCCTCGCCATTCACGAAGGACCGAGTTTGTCGAGCGCGTCCGAGGACGTCCTCGCGCCCGGCATGATCATCACGATCGAGCCTGGCGTCTACCGACCCGGCGTGGGCGGGGTGCGCATCGAAGACCTCCTGCTCGTCACCGAAGACGGCTTCGACGTGCTGTCCAAAGCGCCCAAGGAGCGCGCGTGAAGCGGGCGCTCGCGGCGATGCTGCTCGCGAGCGCCGCCTTCGCGCAAGGCGCGGCGCCCGCCTCGTACACGGTCGTGCGCGGCGACACCGCGTGGGCCGTCGCTCGCAAGTACGGCCTGAGCGTCGACGCGTTGCTGCGCCTCAACGGCCTCGAAGCTCCCGACCTCAAAGTCGGACAGGTGCTCAAGGTCGGCGACACCGACGAACGCGTCGCCGTCGCCACCACGCCTCCCCCCGTCGCCGCGAGCGTCGCCGCCGCGTTCGCGCAGGCGGGCTACGCCGTGTACTACGGCGGCAGAAGCGACGCCGAAACGATCATGACGGCCGCGCACCTCACCTTGCCGATCGGCACGTGGGTGCGCGTCACCCACGAAAAAAGCGGAAAGAGCGTCCTCGTGAAGATCAACGACCGAGGTCCCTTTGGCAAAGCCGAGCGCATCATCGACCTCAGCCTCGCCGCCGCCCGCGAACTCGGCATTCTCGCCGAAGGCGTCGCCCTCGTGCGCCTCGAAGTCATCTCACGCTGACATGACCACCGAGCCGATGATTCGGTCCACGTCGTTCGGCGTCAACGTACACGTCGTGCTAAGCGGCGACGTCACCTTCGTCGTCGACACGGGCCTCACGAGCCGACAAGGTGACGTCTCGACGTTCTTCGCGCGCGTCGACCCCGACTTCGTCGTCTTGACTCACCACCATCCCGACCACGTCGGCAACGCCCGCGCCTTGTGGGAAACGCGTGGATACCGCATCGTCGCGCCGCGCGGCGACGCCGCGTACCTCACGGGCGAGCGCCCCCGCCCCGTCCTGCCCCTCCCCGTCATCGGGAAGATCCTCGGTCGAGCGCCGCTCGTACCGCGCGCCGCGCTCGACCTCGTCGGGGATGGCGACGACGTCGCTGGTTGGACGGTCATCGCCTTGCCCGGTCACACGCCCGGCCAAATCGGGTTGCTCAAAGACGGCGTGCTCATCGCGGGCGACGCCGTCGGTTCACGTCGAGGCGCCGCGACCTTGCCGCCGAAGTTCCTCAACGAACATCAAGAGGACGCGCGGCGCACCGTGCGCAAGATCGCCAATCTCGAAGCGCGTGAAGTCCACGTCGGCCACGGCCGCGTGCTGCGAGGCGACGCCGTGACGACCCTCGCCGACAAGCTCGGCGTTTGACGCTCCCTTCACGCGGCCGAGAACGTCCGATCGAGAACTCTATTCGGACGAACCGGTCAAGCGAGTGGGCGCGGAATGGACGGGCGGGCGCATCGCCCCGCAACTCCGCGAGCACCTCCCGAGCGGCCCACTCGCCGGATTGAACGGCGCGGTGCATGTACAAGTGCCACTCTGTCGACGTCTCGGCGCCCGCCCAGTGCAACCGGCCCACGGGCGCCCACAACGCCGGTTCGTACTCGCTCGGCACGCCCGGAGCGAAGTGCGCGCCGTAACCACCGCGCGCCCACTCGTCCACCGTCCAGTCCTGCTCGAAGTACGCTTGTGGAACGGCCGCGCGCGGCCGAGCAGGTCGTACACGTTCGAACCTTGATGCGCCGTTCGCATCGTGCGAACGCCGTAGTCGGCCGAGCTCTACGGGCGTGCCGAGTGGCGTGTGGACGGTACGGCCACGCCCTCGACCGAGCAGGCTTCGAGGACCACGACGGCTCGTCTGGCCTCCACGAGTTGCAAGGCGGCGGTGAGAGCCCGCCAAGCCCGCGACGACGACACGCACTTCGGTTTCGATCTGCTCGCGCACGTCACTCCTGAACCGAACGACACGTCGGATTCTCGAGTATAAGCCGCAGCCTCACGCGACTCGCGGGCACTTGCCCCTCGGCGCTTCGCGGACGCGTGGCCGTCGCTCACGTCCGTGCGTCACACTGAAAGCCATGAATTCGTTCCCGTTCACGGCGAGTCGATCGTGATCGAACGGTGGCTTCGAGGTGTCGAGGCCAGCTTGCCCGAAGACGCGCTCGTTCGCGAGGCGAGACGCGTCGTGACGCTCGTGCGCGCCGTCGACGCGGCGTGGCGACCGACGGCCGCGTGGTGGCAGCACGACCTCGACGCGCTCGACGACCTTCAAATGCTGCTCGAGCGGCCCTTCGCGTGGCTCACGCGGCGAGCCGCCATGATCGGCGCGTACCGCCGCGTGGCGGCGCTCGCGTGGAAGGCGGAAGTCGCGCTGCACGAAGCCGCGCACGGCGCGGCAGGGCTACTGGCGAACTTCGCGCCGACGTTGACTTGGACGCAAAGCGGCGAGGAATTCCCCGGGGGAATGACGCGAGCGACGCGACACCCGGCGTTGAGCGCGACGCTGCGCTTCTCGTGGCGCGGCGAGCGGCGACGCGCGGTCCTCGGCGGCGGCGAGTTGAACTTGGACTTGACGGAGCGATTGGTGGCGTTCGGTCTCGCGCCGCGCCTGCTGACGCTTCCCGGCGGTCACCGTTTGACGTTGAGCGACCACGACGAGGCGGCGATCGCTCGGCACTTGCGCGGCGTTCCAGCGGCCGAGCGGGCCGAGGTGATCGAGCGCGCGCAGGCGCGCTTGCAAGCGCATCCCGCCTTCGAAGTCGGCGCGACGGCGTTGGCGCGCGCGATGCTGCACGCTTGGCCGTCGAACCTCACGGCAGGCGAGGCGAAAGCGGTCTTCGACGCGGCGCGCGGCGGAGGTCCGGCAATGGCGCACGACGTCACGCCGACGCGTCCTGGGAGCCGCTAAGGTACGGCCGTGCCTTTCAACGACGGCTTCAGTTACAAAGAGCAACTCGGTGCGTCCGCCACCGGCCAGACCGTCGTGCAGTACCTCAGCGGGCGGCATCGGCACTCCACGCGCGACGAGTGGACCGAGCGCACGACACGTGGAGAAGTGCTGCTCGACGGCGCGCCCGCCCAAGGAGGCGAACGCTTGCGCGCGGGGCAGGTGCTGGTGTGGAACCGACCGCCTTGGTTCGAAGAGGACGTGCCGCGCGAGTACACCGTCGTGTACCGAGACGACGACGTCCTCGCCGTCGACAAGCCCAGCGGCCTGCCCACCATGCACGGAGGCGGGTTCTTGCGCAACACCTTGTTGAGCGTCGTGCGCGATTCGTATCCGCGGGCGGTGGCGCTGCACCGCCTCGGCCGCGCCACGAGCGGCCTCGTGCTGTTCGCGTTGAACGCGCGCGCCGCGTCGATGTTGGCCGAGGATTGGCGAAGGCACGCGATCGAAAAGCGGTACCGCGCGCTCGCGCGAGGCGTCGCGACCGAGGAATCGTACGACATCCGCGCGCGAATCGGGCGCGTGGCGCATCCACGCCTCGGAAGCGTGTACGCGGCGGCGAGTCACGGCAAGGAGGCTCGCAGCGACGCGCGGGTGCTCGAGCGTCGCTCGGACGCGACGTTGTTCGAGGTGAACATCCAAACGGGACGACCGCACCAAATTCGAATTCACCTCGCCTTCATCGGGCACCCGCTCGTGGGCGACGAGCTTTACACGCACGGCGGAGTTCCCAGCGCCGAGCATCCCGCCTTGCCGGGCGACGCCGGGTACTTTCTGCACGCGCAGACGTTGACGTTCAAGCATCCCGCGAGCGGACGCCGCGTCACGCTGAGCGCGCCGCCTCCGCCGCCGTTGCAGGGCGAGCGGCCGTGAACGTCGCCGAGATCATGACGTCGGAGACGGCGCGGCGTCGTGAACGAACGAGACGATTTCACGCGTCACGATTCGGACCCTCGAGTACCAAAAGGCGTGCGGTCCCGGCACCTTCTTCGAGCGGACGTCGGGCACGAACGCGCACAAGGTGCGGATGGCGTGGCTCGAGATCACGACGTCGAAGGTTCCCGCCATCACCAAGACGGGCGCGCGAATCGCGACGAGCTGCGGTTCGGTTTCGTGAACGCGCTGATCCTCGGCGATGAGCGCGATGCGCAGCGGACCGCAGCGCACGTACGCGGGCAGCAGGCGTGACAGCAACGTCGGGCGTTCGATCCACGCGTCGAGCATGAGGCGCGCCAATTGAAGCGGCACGCTCGGATTTTCCGGCACGCCCGTCGGCGCGAGCAGCACGAGACGGCCGAGCGCGTCGGGAAAGCGGCCCGCGAGGTCGATCGCGACTTCCCCGCCGAGGCTGTGCCCCACGATGACCGGGCGGTTCAAGTTCGCCGCGTCCAGCCAAGCGCGCAAGTGGTCCGACAAGCGCGAGATCGTGATGTGATCGAACGCGCGCGCTTCCGAGCGTCCGTGTCCGGGCGGATCGTAACACCACACCTCGAAGTGCCGCGACAAGTGAACGGCGAGCTTGCGGTACGCGTACGCGGCGCAGCCGATGCCGGGCACGATCACGAGCGGTTCGCCCGCGCCGTACACCAAGGCGTGCGTCAAGAGACCGTCGACGCGTCGCACGTCCACGCGAGGCTTCAAGCGTCCTCCAAGAAGTTCAGCACCGCGTCGTTGAACTCGGTCGGCGCGTCCCACATCACGACGTGTCCCGCGTTGGACAGCAGCACGTGCCGCGCGTCGGGAATGCACTTCGAGACGCTGAGGCCCACCTCGGGCGGAACGAGCACGTCCCGCCCGCCCGAAATCACGAGGGTCGGAGCTTGCACGAGCGCGCACAAGGTGGAGACGTCGTCGCGCAGCAACTCGCGACTCGCGCGGTACAACGTCAAGACGCCCGCGCGCAAAGCGTCCGTCGCGACGATCGGCAGGAAGTCGGGCCGTCCCCACAAGCCCGCTTGCGGCAACTTCAACGCCGCGCGAAACCACGACGAGCGCAGCAAGCCCGTCGGCGTGGCCAAGACGAGCTTGCGCACGAGGTCCGGGTAGGCGGCGGCGAGGTGAATGCACGTGTGGCCGCCCATCGAGTGCCCGAGGACGTGCGCGGGCGGCACGTCCGAGTCGCGCAGCCACCGCGCGAGCAACGCCGCCGACGCTTTGAGCGGCAGCGGCGTTTGACGCCGCGCGTAGCCGAAGCCGACGAGTTCGAGGCGGTACACGGTGAAACGCCGTTCGAACGCCGCGACGTTGCGCCGCCACCAGCGGCGAGAACCGCTCAAACCGTGCACGAGCACCAGTGGAGGGCCGTCGCCGCTTTTCGTGAAGCTCAGCGACCGCCCGTCATGCTCGAACAGTTCGTAGGTGCGCACGACCGCAGGATAATCGAAGCGGTGCGCGACCGCTTCTACACCAAGCGTTGAGACGGCGCCCTCAGCGGGCGCGCTCCATCGTGACGGTGCCGCCGCCGATCTCGCCGCCCGCGCGGTCGAAGGCCGTGAACGATCCTTTGAAGTGGTCGCCGTCGAACGCGCCTTGCACGCGGAACACCAAGGTCGTCGCGTCGTCGACGTACAACGTCACCTCCAAGCGGCCCGACGCGCTGTTGCCGGAGACGTTGCCGAGCACGGCGCCGTTCAGGCCGTACACGGTGCCCGCCACGCCGCGGTCATCGTCCATCACCACGCGCGCGTCGAGCGGTTGTCCGTCGCTCGTCACGAAGCGCGTCGTCCACTTGCCCGTCGCGCCCTCGTACACGGGACGGCGCTCGCTCGGCAAGGGCGCGCGGTACACGGGCTCGTTCGACGCGGCGGGCGCGGGCGCGGGAAGATCGGCGGGCGTCGCGCGGCGCAGTTCGAGCGACGCGTTGCTCGCCGTGAGGTGCAGCGCGCCGCCCTGTAACTTGTAGGAGTACGCGCGCGGCGCGCCCACCTTCGCGCCGGAATCGAAGCCGTTGAAGCGTGTGCAGCCGTTGTTGAGGCTGCTCGGCGACGAGCCGTTGACGCCTTTGGCTTGCGCGGGCTGCAACGTCAACGTCGATCCGGCCACCTTGAACGTGCCGCGCTCCCACGCGACGTTCAGCGACTCGCACGAAATCAAGTACGTGCTCATTCCGAAGCCTTGAGCGCTCATCGTCGACGAGATGACCGTTTGTTCGTACGTCCCGTTCGCGTTCAAGACGAGGCGGCGCGACGAGCCGTTGGCGTTCTTGAAGTCGCTGGAACCGAAGGCGTACGTGGCAGGCGTGAACACGCGGCCCGTGAACCACTCGCCCGCCACGGCGCTCGGCACGGCGGCGCTCGCGAGGCACGACGACAAGACGGTCAAGGCGGGCAGGACGCGGACACAACGAAGAACGAAGCTCATACCCAGACGGTACGAGCTTCGCGGTGACGAGCGCATGACGAGTCAGGCGACGAGGTTCAAGAACAGTTCGTGCAACCGCGCGTCACGCGTGAGCTCCGGGTGAAACGAGCTCGCCAGCAGGCGTCCTTGGCGCACGAGAACGACTTGCCCGTCGTGGCGCGCGAGCACCTCGGCCTCGTCGGGCACCGCCTCGATGACGGGCGCGCGGATGAACACCGCCGGAAAGGGTGCGTTCAAACCCGCGACGTTCAAGGGCACCTCGAACGAGTCGACTTGACGGCCGAAGGCGTTGCGGCGCACCCGCGTCGCCATCAAGGCGAGGCTCGGTTGGAAGCCGAACTGCGGCGGCACGCCCTGAATGTCTTGCGCGAGGAGAATCGCGCCGGCGCACGTGCCCCACACCGCGCCGCCCGACGCGGCGAACGCGCGAATCGGCTCGATGAGGTCGAAGTCGACGAGGAGCTTGCCGATGGTGGTGGACTCGCCGCCGGGAATCACGAGGCCGCCGAGACCGGCAAGGTCGGCGGGCAAACGCACTTCGGTCACGCGCGCGCCGAGACGTTCGAGCATGGCGGCGTGCTCGCGAAACGCGCCTTGCAGCGCGAGCACGCCGACCCGCTTGTCGAGGTTACCAGCCACGGCCCGCGAGGCGCTCGGATTCGATGAGGCCGTCGATGTTGATGCCCGTCATGGGCGCGCCGAGGTCTTCGCTGACTTCGGCGAGCACGTCGGGATTTTGGAAGTGCGTCACGGCCTTCACGATGGCGCGCGCACGCTTCTCGGGGTTGTCGCTCTTGAAGATGCCCGACCCGACGAACACGCCGTCCATGCCGAGCCACATCATGAGGGCCGCGTCGGCAGGGGTGGCGACGCCGCCCGCCGCGAAGTTCACGACGGGAAGCTTGCCGTGCTCGTGCACGAACCGCACGAGGTCGTACGGCGCTTGAAAGTCGCGCGCGAGCGTCATGAGCTCCTCGGAACGCGCCGACTTCACCTTTGCAATGTCGGACGTGATGGTTCGCGCGTGCCGCACGGCCTCCACGACGTTGCCCGTGCCCGCCTCGCCTTTCGTGCGGATCATGGACGCGCCTTCGCCGACGCGGCGAAGCGCTTCGCCGAGGTTTTTCGCGCCGCACACGAACGGCACCTTAAAGGCGTGCTTGTCGATGTGGAAGCTCTCGTCGGCGGGCGTGAGCACTTCGGACTCGTCGACGAAGTCCACGCCGAGCGCCTGCAGAATCTGCGCTTCCACGAAGTGGCCGATGCGCACCTTGGCCATCACGGGAATCGAGACGGCTTGGATGATGCTTTTGATCATCTTCGGGTCGCTCATGCGCGCGACGCCGCCGTCCTTGCGAATGTCGGCGGGCACGCGCTCGAGCGCCATGACGGCCGTGGCGCCCGCCGCTTCGGCGATGCGGGCTTGATCGGCCGTCACGACGTCCATGATGACGCCGCCCTTGAACATCTCCGCGAATCCGGTCTTCACTCGAGTGGTGGCAAGTTCCATGCAGGCAGGGTAAAGCACCACTGGTTCTCCCGACAGGGCCAGTTTCGGGTAGTGGGGGGAACCAGTCAGGAGCGTGGCACGCGAACGAGCGACTCGATGAGCGCGAAGAGATCAGCGGGCCGAAACGGCTTGGGTAGGCACGGCACGTTCGGCGGCGCGAATGCCGCTCCGATCAGCACGAAGCCGGGCGGATTCGGACGCGACGCGAGCGCGCGCTCGACGTCGAGGCCGCGGAGCGGCGCACTCAGCACGTCGCACACCACGACGGACGGCGAAAGCCGCTCGACGAGGTCGAGAGCTTGCACGCCGCTCGTCGCCGTGAACACCTCGAAGCCCCGCGAGCGCAAGATCAGCGCGAGCAGTTCCAGCAACTGAGGTTCGTCGTCCACGACGAGCACCGAGGTCATGAAGGCAGTGTAACGAAGCCGCTCATGAACGTGGGCGCAGATGTCGGGCGAATGTTACAAAGTGGGCGGCGCGCGACTCCGAGGCGCCGAAACGACGCGCCTCCGCCTCGACGGCGGAGGCGCGAACAGAGGCGCTCAGTATCGGAACGGACGGCTCCACGCGCCGTTTTGCGCTTTGTACACGAGGTTGAGGGCGCCTCCCGAATCCGTGAACACCACTTCGAGTTGCTGACCGAGTTCCTGGTACGCCACCGTCACGTTCGAACCCGGAGGGGCGCTTCCCGGTCCCGCCAGCACCACCGGCGCGCTCCACGCGCGGTTTTGCGCTTTGTACACGAGGTTGACGGCTCCGGTCGGCCCCACGGTGACGACCTCGAGTTGCTGATTCGGCGGGTGGTAGACGGCGACGATCGGACGGCCCGGCACGCCCACGTTCGCGGGGCTGATGGCAACGGGGCGGCTCCACGCGCCGTTGTTGGCTTTCCACAGCACGTTGACGCGTCCCGAGGGGTCGACGAAGAACGTCTCGAATTGCTGATTCAGCGGGTAGTACACGACGCTCAACGCGCCGCCGGGCGTGATGGCGCCGCTCGACGTGAGGGCCACGGGGCCGTTCCAGCGCCCGTTGTTGGCCTTCCACAGCACGCGAACCGAGCCGTCCTCGGCTCCCAACAGCACTTCGAGTTGGTTGTTGGCGGGATAGAAGGCCGCGGTCACGCCGCCGCCCGACGGCGCGAGACCGGCGGGCCCGAGGCGCGAAGGCGTGTTCCAACGACCGTTCTGAGCTTTCCACAGCACGTAGGGAGCGCCGTCCACGCCGACGTAGAACACCTCGAGCTGTTGATTCGGCGGGTAGTACACCGCGCTCACGTACGCGCCGGGACGCACCGTGCCGGGCGCCGTGAGGCGAACGGGACCGGCCCACGCGCCGTTGTTCGACTTCCACATGACTTGGATCGCGCCGTCGTTTCCGGCGAAGAACGTTTCGAGTTGACGGCCGAGCGGGTAGTTCACGGTCGTGAGCCACGCGCGCGGATCGACGACGTTGGGTCCCGTGAGGGCCGCCGGACCCTTCCACAGCGAGTTGTTGACTTTCCACAGCACGTTGACGGCGCCGCTCGGCGTCACGAACAGCGTCTCGAGTTGCTGGCCGCCCTCGAACGTGTACGGCGTCATTGCCATGCCCGCGCCAAACACCGGGGTGGGTCCCTTGCCGTACAGCACGCTCGCGCCGAGACGGTCGAGGTCGCTGAGCCGCCCGTCGCCGTTCCAGGCGGGATTGCAGTAATTCATGATCGACAAGCGGTCGTACGGAGTGACGAAGAGGTCAGGCTCGGTGCCTTGGTGCGCTTGCGTGCAGTCGAAGCGGTCGGAGCGGTTGTGTTCGTGCGCGAAGCCGAGCGCGTGTCCGAACTCGTGCACGGCGATCGCGTCGATGCAAAACTGCAGTCGCGAACGGCAGTCGCGCGAGAACGTGTTGAAGGTGAAGTTGAGGATCATGCCGTCCGCGCGGCCGTCGAGGCGATTGCCGAGCCCTTCCGTGTGAGGCCAGGCGTCGGCGATGCGAATGCGAATGCCGCGCGCGTCGCGCGCGCACGTTCCCCAACCGGTGAAGCGCACGGCCGAGGCCGTTTCCCACGTGCGCGCCACGGCCGCGCGCACCCAGGCGCGCTCGCGCGCGAAGGTGCCGGGATTTTCCCAGCACACCGCGATTTGAGGCGACGCCCACACGCTCGCGCGCTGAACGCTGAGCGGCGAACTCGTCGTGCCGATCGTTTCACGTTGCGAGAAGGCGCCGCCCGACAACGTGAGTGCCGCGCAGGCCAAGAAGGTCGTCGTCGCCGCCGCTGCCGTTCGTCTCGTCCGCATCACGAACCTCCTCGACCGGAGGACGGACGGGCGAACGAAAAAGACGGCGCCGTCGCGGTCGCCGTCATTGTGCGCTTCGCGCTTCGGGGCGTCAACGCCCCGCGAGGGTGGCGAGAAACTCGGCGTTGTTCGCCGTCTTGCCCATGCGGCCGAGCAGCATGTCCATCGCCTCGGCGGGGTCCATGTCGGAGATGACTTTGCGCAGCAACCACATCTTTTGCAGCACGGGTTGGGTGAGCAGCAGCTCTTCGCGGCGAGTGCCGGACTTGAGGATGTCCATCGCCGGGAAGATGCGGCGCTCTTCGAGGCGGCGGCTGAGGACGAGCTCCATGTTGCCCGTGCCCTTGAACTCCTCGAAGATCACGTCGTCCATGCGCGAACCCGTCTCCACGAGCGCCGTCGCCAAAATCGTCAGCGAGCCGCCGCCGCGGATGTTGCGGGCGGCGCCCAGGAAGCGCTTGGGCCAGTGCAGCGCGTTCGAGTCGAGACCGCCCGAGAGGGTGCGGCCTGTCGGAGGCGTGACGAGGTTGTTCGCGCGCGCGAGGCGCGTGATCGAGTCGAGCAGGATCACGACGTGCCCGCCCTCCTCCACGATGCGCCGCGCCCGCTCGTGCACGAACTCGGCGACGCGCACGTGGTTTTGCGGCGGCTCGTCGAACGTCGACGCGATGACTTGCGCGCCCTGCACGCTTTCGCGGAAGTCCGTGACTTCTTCGGGGCGCTCGTCGACGAGCAGCACCATCACGGTGACTTCAGGGTAGTTGCGAACGATGGAGTTGGCGATCTTCTTGAGAAGCGTCGTCTTCCCGGCTTTCGGCGGCGCGACGATGAGGCCGCGCTGACCGCGCCCGATCGGGCACAGCAAGTCCACGACGCGCAAGGCGACGTTGTCCTCCATCGTCGGGTCTTCGAGGACGAGTTGCTGATCCGGGAAGGTCGGCGTGAGGTCGTCGAAGCGCGGCCGCGCCGCCGCCGCGCCCGGATCGAGGCCGTTGACGGCCTCGACTCGCTGCAAGGTGCCGTAGCGCTCGTTGTCGCGCGGCGGGCGCGCGCGGCCGATGACTTCGTCGCCCGTGCGCAACTGGTACTGCTTGATGAGACCGGCCGACACGAGCACCGTGCGTGAATCGGGATCGAGGAGGTTTTCTTGCAAGAAGCCGTAGCCGTCCTGCGAAATTTCGAGGAAGCCGCGCGCGAGACGTTGACCTTCGCGTTGCGCTTGGCGCTCGAGAATCGCCAGGGCGAGCGCGTCTTTCTTGAGCTTGCGGTAATTGTCGATGCCGAGCCCCGCCGCGATGAGGTGGAGTTCGGGCATGATCTTCGTCTGGAGGTCTTGAAACTTCAGCGGTTCGGGCAGCGGGCCCGAGTTGGAAGGAACGCGGTCCATCATGGGTGAGTCCTTGATCAGGAAGTGGGCGAGGCGAGCCGCGCGGCCGCCGAGCCGAGTGAGGAAGCGAGCGTGAAAGCGCCGCGCGCGTCGAGAACGCGGATCTGTGCGGGGACGGCCGTGTCGACAAAGCGCTTCATGCAGCCTCCGGCGAGAGAAGGAAGATGAACCCGAGGTGTACATCGTACACGATCCATCGGCCGGACATGAAGCAGAAGGCGGACGGCCTGCGCGAAGAAAAACGAACGCGTTGACGCTCGGGACGGATCATCGTACCATGCCTGCAGGGCCGGATGTCCCGGCCGCAACAACTTTGCAGGCGATCGCGAGGACAGTACGCGGACACGGCGTTTCACAGCGAGTCGGGGATGGTGCGAGCCCGACGAGACGTTCCCGCCGAACATCACCTCCCGCGCCGTCGGAAGAACGAGCGAAGCTTCAGTAGACCCGACCGGACGGCCGCCCGACAGACGGCAAAGCGAGGCCCGCGATCCGCGGGCGAAGCCGGGTGGTACCGCGCCTTTCCAGCGCCCCAGCAATCGATGCCGGGGCGCCGATTCTTTTTTGGAGGATTCATGACCGACACGCTCAACACCCAGACCGAATCCCGCAAGCTGTTCGCCGACGTCGCGTCCAACCCGAGATACGCCGAGATCGAAGCGAACGTCCTCGCCTTTTGGAAGGAGCGCGGCGTCTTCGCAGCGACGCAGCGGCGCGAAGGCCCCGAATTCGTCTTCTACGAAGGGCCGCCCACGGCCAACGGGCAACCCGCCTTGCACCACGTGCTCGCGCGGTCGTTCAAGGACCTCTTTCCACGTTTTCGCACGATGCAGGGCTACCACGTCACGCGCAAAGGCGGTTGGGACACGCACGGCCTACCCGTCGAGATCTCCGTCGAGAAGAAGCTCGGGCTGCAAGGCCGCAACCACGGCGCTTCGCGCGAGGAACTCGAGGAATTCAATCGCCTGTGCCGCGAATCGGTCTTCACGACCATCCAAGACTGGAATTACTTCACCGAGCGCCTCGGGTACTGGGTGGACTTGGAGCACGCCTACGTCACGTACACCAACGCGTACATCGAAAGCGTCTGGAACCTTCTCAAGCGGCTGTGGACCAAAGGTCTCGTCGAGCAGGACTACAAAGTCGTGCCGCTCAGCCCGCGCATCTCCACGACGCTGTCCAAAGCCGAACTCGGCGAGGAGGACAGCTACAAGGAAGTCGACGATCCGAGCGTGTACGTGCGCTTTCCGCTGAAGCTCGACTCCTTGCCGAGCGCGGCGAGCGAGGCGTTGGCGGGCGTCCAAGGCGAAGACCGCGCCTCGCTCGCCCTCGTCATCTGGACGACGACGCCGTGGACGCTGCCGAGCAACACCTTGGCCGCCGTGAACGCCAAGCTCACGTACGTTGCGGCGCGCTCGGCGATGGGCACCGTCGTCGTCGCGAAGGACGCGGTGGAACGCCTCGGCGAACTGCCGGGCAAGACGCCGCTCGAAGTTCTCGCCGAATTCGAAGGGCGCGTTCTGGAAGGCGTGGAGTACGAGCCGCCCTTCGCGGACGTCGCGGTCGAACTCGGCGTCTTGAAGCAGTTGCACGAGCGGCGCGACGACGGACGGCCCGTGATGCACTTCGTGGCGCTCGCCGACTTCGTGTCCGCCGAGGACGGGTCGGGCGTCGCGCACGAAGCGCCCGTGTACGGCGCCGAGGACCTCGAGCTTTCACGCGCGTACGGCGCGCCGATGGTGTTCGGCGTGGACGACCACGGCATCTTGCGCGTCACGACCGAGCGCGGCCAGTTCTTCAAGGACGCCGACAAGGGCCTCATTCGTGATCTCAAGGCGCGCGGCCTCATGTACCACGCGGGCACGCTGCGCCACCGCTACCCCTTCCACGACCGCACGGGCGATCCGATTCTGTACTTCGCCAAGCCGAGTTGGTACGTCCGAACGCACAAGATGGCGGGCAAGCTCGTCGAAACGAACGACCTCATCAACTGGGTGCCGGAGAACATCAAGCACGGCCGTTTCGGCAAGTGGCTGGAAGGCAACGTCGACTGGGCCATCTCGCGCGAACGCTACTGGGGCACGCCCTTGCCGTTTTGGCGCGCCGAAGACGGCAGCGACACCATCTGCGTCGGGTCGTTGAGCGAGCTTCAAGAACTCGCGGGACGCGACCTCACGAACCTCGATCTGCACCGTCCCTACATCGACGACGTCACGTTCGAGCGGGGCGGCAAGACGTACCGCCGCGTGCCCGAGGTGCTCGACGTGTGGTTCGACTCGGGATCCATGCCGTACGCGCAGTGGGGCCTTCTCACCGACGAGACGGGCGAGTCTCCCCTGCCCGGCAAGGAAGCGAACTTCGAGGCGTTCAACAAGCACTTTCCCGCCGACTTCATCTGCGAGGCGATCGATCAGACGCGCGGCTGGTTTTACTCGCTGCACGCGATCTCGACGTTGCTGTACGGCGCGCCCGCGTACAAGAACGTCATCTGCCTGGGCCACATCGTCGACGAGCACGGCAAGAAGATGTCGAAGAGCAAGGGCAACGTCGTGCGGCCCATTCCTCTGTTCGATTCGTACGGAGCGGACTCGGTGCGCTGGTACATGTTCACGGCGTCCGAGCCGGGCGACCAGAAGCGCTTCTCGGAGCGCCTCGTCGGCGAAGCGCAGCGCGGCTTTCTGAACACGCTGTACAACGTCTACTCGTTTTTCGTGTTGTACGCGAACATCGACGCGCCGAACTTCGAGGAGGCGCCCGCGTTCGAAACGCGCCCTGAAATCGACCGCTGGCTGCTCGCCCGACTGCAAGTGACGGTGCGCGACGCGACGGCGGCCCTCGAAGCGTACGACGCGCGAGGCGGAGCGCGGGCCTTGGAGCGCTTCGTGGACGAGCTCAGCAACTGGTACGTGCGCCGCAACCGCCGCCGCTTTTGGCGCGGTGACGACCGGTCGGACGCGTCGAGCGCGTACGCGACGCTGCACGAAGCGCTCGTGACGGTGTCGAAGCTCGCCGCGCCGTTCGTGCCGTTCTTCGCCGAGCACCTCTATCAAAGCCTCGCGCGTCCGGTCGACGCGTCCGCGCCCGAGAGCGTGCACTTGTGTGACTGGCCGACCTTCGACGCTGCGAAGTTCGACGAGGCGCTCGTCTCGGAGATGGCGGCCTTGCTGCGCGTCGTGGACCTCGGGCGGGCCGTTCGCGGGCAGACGGGCATCAAGACGCGTCAACCCTTGCCCAAAGTCCTCGTGCGGGCGCGCACGCCTCAGCAGACGGCGGCCCTCGCGCGCTTCGCGGACTTGCTGCGCGAGGAGCTCAACGTCAAGGACGTCGAGTTTCTCGATCCGTTCGCGGAGCTCGTCACCTACACGCTGCGCCCGAACTTGCCCGTCATCGGCAAGACGTACGGCAAGCAAGTGCCGCTTTTGCGTCAAGCGCTCGCCGAGACGGACGCGGCGGCCGTCGCACGCGCCGTGCGCGACGGCCAAGACTTCACGGTGTCGGCGGGCGGCGTGACCTTCACGTTGCCGCCGAGCGGGGTGCTGGTGGACGCCAAGAGTCCCGAAGGGCTCGCGGCGGCGGAAGACGCCGGGTACCTCGTGGCGTTCGACACGACTCTCACGCGCGATCTCGTGCTCGAAGGGCTGGCGCGTGACCTCGTGCGGGCGGTGCAAGACGCTCGCAAGAACGCCGGGTTCGACGTTTCCGACCGCATCGAACTCGGGTTGGACGTGCAAGGCGACATGGGCGAGGCGGCGCGCGCGTGGGAGTCGTTCGTGGCGGGCGAAGTCCTCGCGGACCGTGTCGTGTTCGGCTCGGTCGAAGGATTCTCCGTGGAAGTCGAGGGCGGCCGGGTCTTCGTTCGCGCTCTTCGTTGATCGACCGCGCCACCTTTCGGGGTGGCGCTTCTTCGAGGTCTTTAAGTGATTTATTTCACAATGAACGGGCGCGTGATTTTTTTGTCGCTCTTTGGATATCGAGTTCCGACTATTTTGTTGTTCCCGAAGAAGTAACACGACTATGAATAGGCGGCGGCGTACCCTCGACACATGCCTTGGAATCCCGATCAGTACCAACAGTTCGGCGCCCAGCGCGCCCAGCCTTTTCACGACCTTTTGAACCTCCTCGACGTCCGCCCGCACCTCAAGGTCGTCGACCTCGGATGCGGCACGGGCGAGCTCACCCGCCTGCTCGCCGACCGACTGCCCGACAGCGACACCCTCGGCATCGACGCGTCATCCGAGATGCTCGCCAAATCGCACGCCTTCACGCGGCCCGGCCTGCGCTTCGAACGGCGCGACATCCTCGAGCTCGCCGGAAGCTTCGACGTCATCTTCTCGAACGCCGCCCTGCAATGGCTTCCCGACCACGACGCCCTCCTGGCGCGCTTGTGGACACACCTCGCGCCGCGCGGACAACTCGCCGTACAAGTGCCGAGCAACTTCGACCACCCGTCCCATCGCCTCTTGAACGACACGGCCCGTGAATTCGCCGACGACCTCGGCGGGTTCACCCGCCTGCAAAGCGCGCCCGCCTCGCGCGCGCGCCCCGTGGCGAGCCTCACCGAGTACGCCGAGCGCCTCTTCGACCTCGGCGGGATCGACATCGTCGCGTTCGAGAAGATCTACCCGGTCGTGCTGAGCGACGCGGACGGAATCCTCGCTTGGACGCGAGGCACGGCCCTCGTACCGTACCTCGAACGACTCGACGACGAGCGCAAGGCCGCGTTCGAAGCGCGTTACCGCGAGAGGTTGTGGCAACAATGGCCGAGCGGGCCCGTCTTCTACGCCTTCAAGCGCACGTTGTTCACGGCCCGCAAACCCGCCTAACGTCCTTGCAAAAATCGCAGCGTACCTTCGTACAACGCGTCGCGCGCCGGGATCTTCTCGAAGGCGTGCCCGACTTTCGGCACGAGCGAGAGCGGCGCGGCCGCGGCCATCGCGTACGCCTCGGCGCTCGACCGAGCGACGCGCTCGTCCTTCTCCCCTTGAAAGACGTGCACGTCCCGTCCCGCGACCCGCACGGCCTCCAGCGGGTCGAGGCGAGGCAGCTCGGCGAGAAACGGACGCCCGACGCCTTGCCCGGCGACGTCCACGATCGTCGACGGCAGCGTTCCGAACGGCAAGAGCTTCAAAAGGTCGTTCGGCAGGGCGGGCGCCCACAACGCGAGGCGGTGCGGACGCAGTTGCCGCGCCGACAAGGCCGCGACGAGGCCGCCCGTCGAATACCCCAGGAGCGACACGCGCTCGGCGTCCACGCCCGGTTGGGCGCGCGCGTACGCGCAGGCGGCGACCGCATCTTCGACTTGACGGGACATCATCACCTCCTCGTGCTCGCCGTCCGAATCGCCGCAGCCTCGAAAGTCGAAGCGCAAGCTGCCGAGGCCGCGCGGCGCGAAGAACCGGCTGGCGAGGGTGAACAACCGCCCGTCCTCGCTGCGCTGCCCCATGAAGCCGTGCAGCATCACGACGAGCGGCCAACCCGTCGAAGGCGCGGGCCCGTCGGGAAGGTGCACGATACCGACGAGCCGCTGCCCGTTCACACGGAAGGACGCGAACGTTTCCATGCGCGCCAGTCTACAAGCGCGCGCGCGAAGACGGTCAAGATTGAGTCAAGAAGGACGCCGTCGCCTCGTACAAGGCCCGCACGGCCTCCAACGAATCGAAGGTGTGGTTCGCGCCGGGAATCACGACCAACTCGGCATTCGACGCCTCGGCGTACGCCTGCCCCACGGCGAGCGGCACCGCCGCGTCCACCTCGCCGTGCACGACGCGCACGCGCCCCGAGAAGCGCGTCAAGGTCCCGACCGGATTCACGATCGGCAGCTCCTCCAAAAAGGCGCGGCCGAGCGGCCAGCCGTTCACGTCGATCACCTCGGGCAGCGTGTCCACGGTCGGCATGTTCGCCAGCCACAATTCCGGCGAGGCGGGCGCCCACAAGACGAGGCGCTCGGCGTTCACCTCGGCCGCGGCGAGCGCCGCGACCATGCCGCCCATCGAAAAGCCCAGCAACATGACTCGCTTCGCGTCGAGTTCGGGATGGGCGCGCGCGAACGCGAACGCCGCGCGCACGTCCTCGAGTTCGCGCGACACCGTCATCTCGGCGAAGTCACCCTGCGACTCGCCGCTGCCACGAAAATCGAAGGTGAGGGCGGCGACGCCGAGGTTCGAGAGGCGGCGGGCGAGCAACGGCAGCAAACGATGGTCCCCGGCGCGGTTGCCGGTGTAACCGTGCAGCAGTACCACGCTCGGATGGCCGCTCGGCGGACGCGGCGCGTCCGGAAGGTACAGCAGGCCGTAAAGAGCTTGACCGCCCACGACGAACGAAACTTGGAATTCCACGAGCGGAGCGTACCGAGCGCGCGCCCTCGGCGCAAGGGTGCCGACCACTCGCCAGCCACGACGCGCGGCGTGCTTCACGCGCCCGGTCGTTCGCGTGCGGCGAAGCGGCCTTTTACGTGGCCGCGCCCTTCACGAGCGCCCGCTCGGCGTCGGTGCGCGGCTTGCCGTCAAGGACGACGTCCACGGCGAGCTCCAGCGGAACGTCGCCGCGCTCGGCGCGCAGCACGAACGCCTCGTAGAACGCCTTGATGATGCCCGCGACGGGCGTCGCGAGAATCGCGCCCGCGAAGCCGAACGCCGTGCCGAACGCGAGCAAGGCCAGCAGCAACGACACCGGATGCAAGTCCATGCGGTCGGCGCGCACGAACGGCCCCACGAAGTTCGACGTCAAGGTGTCGAGCAGCAAGAAGAACACGCCCACCCACAACGCCGTCTGCGGTCCCACGGCGAGCGCGACGAGCAGCGGCGGAACGGCCATGACGTAGAAGCCGACGCGCGGCACGAGCTCCGAGAAGAACGCGAGCAACGCCCACACGAGCGCGCCCGGCACCCCGAGAAGGCTCAGCACGATCCCGACCGTGACCGCTTGAAAGGCGCCCACGATGAGGTTCGACCCCAGCCAGCCCGCCACGGCCTGTCCGCTCGACGCGAGCGCGAGCATCGCCGGACGGCGTAATTCCGGCGGGAACACCGCGATGAGACCGCGCACCAAGGGGCGCGGTTGCGCCACGCTGAACACCACCGACACGCCGAGCAGCGCCAGCAAACCGACGCCGCTCACGAGGGACACCGTGAACGACCCGACGCGCGCCAACCACGTTTGCAACGTCGGCAAGGCTTGCGTCACGAAGTCCGCGTTGACGTTCGACACCGACGACCGAATCTCGTCGGCGAGGCTCGGCGAGACACGCCCGGCGAGATTCGCGAGGGTGTTGGCGAGGCCCGTGACGAACGCGGGCAGTTGCGTCACGAGCTTCGACACCTCCGTCACGAACCGTGGCAACGCGATCCACAACACGAGCGCCGCGATCAGCAACGCGATCACCACCACGAGCGTCGTCGCGAGACCGCGCGGCACGCGGCGGCGCTCCAACCACCGTACGGGCGCGTTGAGGCCCAGCGCGAACACGAAGGTCGCGGCGGTGAACAGCACCACGAACAACGTCGTCTGCAAAAACCACAAGGCGAGCACGACCCCGAAGAAGAGCCACACGAGCTTCGCGAGCGAGCGGTACAGCGGGTCGGGTTGAAGCATGGATCACTGTACCCCGCCGCCACGTGCGGAACGCGGCACGTTTCGCGTCACCGACGCGGCACGTGCATGGCGCACGACGGCATGCCGCCGCTCGGCAAGACGAAGGTGAGGCGCAACACGCGACCGCCGCCTTCGCCGTCCTCGACGCTCACGCGCGTCTCTCGGCGCACCGAGAGGCGCGCGAGGCGGTTGGCGAGCGCCGCGTCCACGACCGTGCCGAGGCTTCTCGGAGCGTGGGAGAAGCACGCGCGGTTCAACGCGTCGCTCACGCGCAGCAGCGCGTCCCGCGACGCCGACGGCAGCCGATTCGCCGCGTCGAGCGGGGCGCTCACCGTGAACGACCGCACGCGGTCCGCCTCACTCGCGCTTCGAGCTTCGTTCGAGAAGATCAAGGCGAGAAGCGACGAGGACGCGGGCCACGAGACGGAGTAGGCGGACGCCGTCGCGCTCGCCCCGGCGAAGGTGACGCTCGCGCCGGCCAGGGAACGCTCGACGAGGGCGACGGGATCTTGCGCGGAAGGGGCGGCGAGGGCGAGCGACGCGGCGGCGAGCATGCACGACGAAGTGACTCTCTTCATGCCTCCAGAACGTCACGCGAACGTGACGGAAAGCTGACCTCGCGGGCGCGTCAAGGCGTGAGGCGGTGACGGTCTCTCGGAAAGGCGCGGGCGAAGCGAACGTTGGCGATGCCGAGAAGCTTCGCGGTGAGACGCTCGGCGCCGATCGCGAACCCGCCGTGCGGCGGCATGCCGTGCTTGAAGACCTCCAGGTAGCCTTCGAAGCCCGCCTCGCTCATGCCGCGCTCCGACAGCGAGCGCTTCAGCATCGCGAGGTCGTGGATGCGCTGCCCGCCTGACGTGATCTCGATGCCGCGGAACAGCAAGTCGAACGAGCGGGTGAAGCCGTCCTCTTCGAAGAAGGCGTAAAAGGGACGGGCGGTCCTGGGATACTTCGTGACGAACACGAAGTCGCTTCCGTACTCTTCGAGGACGTACTGCGAAAACAGCCGCTCCGCCTCGGGATCGAGGTCCTTGCCGCCGACTTGATGGCCGTACTTCTCGGTGACGATGCGCCGCGCTTCCATGAGGGGAATGCGCGGAAAGCGCTCGCCGAGAATCGGCAAGGACGCGCCGAACAAGTCGAATTCCTCTTGGCACTGAGCTTCGAGCCGCTCGACGACGTTGCGCAGCAACGCCTCCTCGACGTCCATCACGTCCTCCTCGGAGTCGATGAAGCCAAGTTCGACGTCGAGCGAGAGGTACTCGTTGAGGTGACGGCTGGTCGCGTGCTCCTCGGCACGGTACACGGGCGCGGTCTCGAAGACCCGCTCGAACACGCCCACCATGATCTGCTTGTAAAGTTGCGGACTTTGCGCGAGGTAGGCGCGCTCGCCGAAGTAGTCGAGCTCGAACAAGTTCGCGCCGCCTTCCGCGCCCGCCGAGACGATCTTCGGCGTGAAGATCTCCGTGAAGCCTTCGCGCGAAAGGTAATCGCGGAAGGCGTCGACGAGCGTCGCTTGCACCTTGAGGGCCGCGCGGTCCTTGAGGCCTCGCACCGTCACGTACCGGTAGTCGAGCAAGGTCTCGGGATTGGCGTGCCACTCCACCTTGTTCATCTCGACGGGCGGCGGCTCGGTCGCTTCCGACAGCACGTGCAAGTTCGACGCCTGCACTTCGAAGCCGCCGGGCGCCTTGGCTTGCCGCACGACCTTGCCGATCACCTCGACGCTGCTCTCGGGCATGGGAAGGTGCGTCTTGGAAAGAACGACTTGCGCGACGCCGCTGCGGTCACGCAGCAGCAGGAACTGAACGCCGCCGAGGTCGCGGCGCGTGTACACGAAGCCGCGCAACTTCACCTGCTGTCCTTCGTGACTTGGAAGTTCCTTGATGAGCACCCTGCTGGCGATCGCCGATCCCGTCATATCTTCACTCCTTAACGAAAACCCCCCGGAGTGGCTCCGGGGGGTTCGCTCGTTCCGCGATACGGCTACGACGCCCCCGTGGGAGCATCATTATCGTCATTGCGCGGCGAGCGGTTCATTGCCGGGAGTGTAACACGGACACATCGCCGCGTGCGAGCGAAGTAGTCTAGGTCACGTGACGCACGACTTCGCGCCCAGGCGCAGCGACTTGACGTTCGCGATCGACACGGCCCGCGCGGCGGGCGACCTCGTCATGAACCACCGACGGCGCGGCTTCGACGTCGAGCGCAAATCCGACGTGCCCGACGACTTCGTGACGATCGCCGACCGTGAAGCGTCCGAGCTCATCATCGAGCGCATTCGGCGTCACGCGCCCTTCGACGGCGTGCTCAGCGAGGAGATGGCCGACGACGAGACGCGCCTCGCGAAGCGGCGGGTGTGGATCGTCGACCCGATCGACGGCACGAAAGAGTTCGTGCACGGCTCGCCCGACTTCGCCGTCAGCATCGGCTTGACGGTGGACGGCGAGCCTCGCCTCGGCGTGGTGTACGCGCCCGCCACGGGCGACGTGTACGCGGGACTCGACGGCGTCGAGAAGAACGGGCGAACCGTGGGCTTCTCGAAACGGCCCGTGGAGGACGCCGTCATCGCCGTGTCCGCCACAGAGTACGAGCGGGAATTGACGGGCACGCCGCTTCGGGGCATGCGGCCGAGCGGATCGATCGCCTTGAAGCTCGCGAAGATCGCGGCGGGCGAGGCGGACGCGACGTTCACGATCAATCCGCGCAGCGAGTGGGACGTGTGCGCCGGACACGCCCTCGTGGCGGCGGCGGGCGGTTCGTACACCTTTCGTGACGGCGCGGCCATCGGCTACAACGCGCCCGACCCGGCGCTTCGGCGCGGAACGATCGGCGGTCGCGGCGACGTCGTCGCGTGGCTCGCGCGCGAGCTCGACCGATTGGCAGTCGCGCAGCAGCATCTGTTCGTGCGAGAAGGCGAGGCGGCGTTCGCGCTCTTGCCGCCCGAACTTCGCGGGCACCCCAGCGTGCACGTCCGAACGGCGGGACGCGCCTTGGAATCCGCCGTGGCGCTCGAACGGCGCGGCGAGGCGTACCGAGTCGCGTACGCCGACGGCCCCGCGCGCGGCGTGTCGTTCATCATGCGCAACTTGCGGCGCTCGCTGAGCATTCCCGACGCGCCGAACTTCAGCGAATCGACCACGTCAGACGCGACGGAGTGACGCTTTCTTGGCGCGCCAACAAGGTCGTTCCGACGAGACGGTACGTCGAGCGCTCGACGTTCCAGCCTGAGCGTAGGTCGAGCGCGTACTCGACGCGCGTTCCGTCCGCGCAGGACTTGCCGCCTCGTACGGTCGTGTCGTTCGTCACGAAGACGTACACGTACTCCTCGGAGGTGCCCCACGTCACGCGGCGCGTGGACAACGTCGTCGGCACGTCGCCGCCCCACGCGCGAAGCGCGGCGATCTCGACCGACCGAACACCCGGATTCCCGACGTGAACGTCGCCCTCGCACTCCGGATCGGGCACGAGCCACTCGGGACGATGCGTCGCGACGCCGCGCGGCAACGGCAACGAGAATCGTCCGTCGGCGTCCACCGAGGCGGGCTCCACGATCGGCGCGTCCTCGTCGAGTCCGACGAACCGTGGAAGCGGACCGGTCGTCACGACGCGCCCCGCGATGTGCGTCAAGGCGGGCTGCTCGTCGAGACCGAACGACCGGCAAGCGGCGAGGAGCAGAGGCAAACCGAGCAGGACGAGCCACGAAGCGTTCTTCATGCGCTCAGGGTGCTTCGCGCTTCGTGGCACGCCGATGACAAGCCCGAACGGATGCTGGCAACGGATGCTGGCAACGGATGCTGGCGGCGCCCACGATCTTCACGCTCGGTCAACGTGCGCAAGGCGGAGCCACCCGTAGACTCAGGCGTGCCGACGAAGACGTCCTTTTGGGACGACCGCGTGCAGGTGTCCCGAAAGGACGCCGCGCGCGCCCACGTCGGCATGGGCCTCGTGTGGACGTGGGCGTGCCTGCTGAGCGAGCCGTGGGTGGAGCGCGCTCCGAGGCGCGTGGTACACGCGCTGCTGCGAGGCGGCTCGAAGGCGCTGCTGCGGCACCTCGGCGTGCGCCTCGACGTGCACGGCGCCGAGCACATCGCGCGAGGCCAACGATACGTCGTCGTATCGCTGCACGAAGGGCTCGTGGACGTGCCCGCCCTGTTGCACTTGCCGTTGCCGCTGAGATTCGTCGCGCGCGACGAGCTGTTCGGCTGGCCCCTGCTCGGCGCGGCCTTGAAGCGCACGAAGCAAATCGAAGTGCGCCCCGAGGACGGCGCGCGGGCGTACCGTACGCTGCTGCGCCACGCCCGAGACGTGTTCGCCGAAGGCGAAAGCGTCGCGATCTTCGCGCAAGGCACCATCCTCGGCTTGGAGTCGGACTTTCAAGGCGGCGCGTTCCACCTCGCGCGGGCGCTCGACAAGCCCATCTTGCCCGTCGCCTTGAGCGGCTCTCACCGCGTGTGGGAGCATCCGTACACGCCGACGGTGCGGTACGGCGAGCGCGTCTCCGTGCGCGTCCTGCCGCCGATTTCCGTGGAGGACGTGCGCGGCGTGCCGCTCGACGAGTTGCGCGTGCGCACGCGGCGGCAATTGAAGGCCGCCGCCCTCACTGTCGGCGGGGCCGCGCCGCGCCGCTTCGATCCCGAGCGGGACGGGTGGTGGGACGGCTACAAGTACGACATCGATCCGGATTTTCCCGATTTGTTCGGTCGCGTTCGCGCGCACCGAGAAGGAGCTCCCCGTGAAACACCTGCTGGTCCTGACGGCCCTGCTGGCCACGCCCGCGCTCGCACAGACGCGCACGGTCGACCGCGACTTCGCCCGCATGACGTGGAGTGACGTGCTGCGAGAAGCGCGCGGTCAGACCGTCAACTTCTACATGTGGGGCGGCAGCGACAACATCAACCGCTACGTCGACCGAGTCGTCGCGCCCGAACTCAAGAAGCTCGGCGTGACGCTGCGCCGCGTGCCCCTCACGGACACCGTGCAAGCCGTCAACCGCGTTCTCGGAGAAAAGCAGGCGGGCCGCGACACCAACGGTACGGTGGACCTCGTTTGGATCAACGGCGAGAACTTCAAGACCGCCAAGTCCGCTCGGCTGCTGTTCACGACGTGGGCGGAGCGCTTGCCGAACGCGAAGTACGTGGATTGGCAGAATCCGGCGGTGCGCAACGACTTCGGCGAGCCGGTGAGCGGCGCGGAAAGTCCGTGGGGGTCCACGCAGTGGCAGTACGTGTACGACTCGGCCCGAGTGAAAGCGGCCGACTTGCCGAAGTCCTTTCGCTCGCTCGCCGCTTGGGCGAAGAAGCACCCGGGCCGCTTCACGTTCGTCGCGCCGCCCGCCTTCTACGGCAACCGCTTTTTGCGACAAGCCTTGTTCGAACTCGCCGGGGGCGCCAAGCAATTCCAAGGCCCGTTCGACGAGCAGCGGTGGCGCGCGACGTCACCGCTGCTGTGGCGCTACCTGCGAGACCTCAAGCCGAACCTTTGGCGTGGCGGCGCGACCTTTCCCGCCGACATCGCGCAGCAATACCAACTGCTTTCCAACGGCGAGGTGGACTTCGCGTTCGTGCAGAACATCGCGGGCATCGCCGCCGAAGTCGAGAGCGGCCAGCTTCCGAAGTCGGCGCGCGTGTACCTGTTCGACGCGGGCACCGTCGCCGACTTCCACTACGTCGCCATTCCGTACAACTCGGCGAGAAAGGCGGGCGCGATGGTCCTCGCCAACGTGCTGCTGGAGCCCGAGTTGCAACTGCGAAAACTTTCCGGCGGCGTGTGGGGCGACGGGCTCGCCGTCGATCCCACCAAGGTGGGCGGCCGCTTCCCCGAGCGCGTGAAGGCCGCGTTGAACGTCGGGCCGTACACGCTCGATCCCGCCTTGCTCGCCCGGAACTCCTTCGGAGACGTCGCCGCCGAGTACGACAAGCGCGTGCAGGACGGCTGGAAGAGCTTGCGGTGACCGACCTCCGTCCAGGCTCGCCTGCTTCGCTCTCGGAGGCGCGGCGTTGACGCGAGCGAGGCACTCGTTCGAGCGGTGGGGCGCGCTTCCCGCCTTGCTGGTGTGCGGCGGTCTGTTCGGCGGGGGGCTGGCCCTCGCGTTCGCGCAAAGCTTGGGCTACTTGCCGTTCGCGGGCCGAACGCGCGTCGGCGTGGACGCGTACCGCGCGCTGCTCGGCTCGAGCGAGTTTTGGGCGTCGCTTCGGCTCACCTTGGTCGTCGCGCTCGCGTCGACGCTGCTGTCGGGCGTATTCGGCGTGCTGCTGGCGCTTCTCGTGCGTCGGCGCGGCGGGCGCTTCGCGCTCGGCGTGACCTTGCCGATTCCGCACGTCGTGTTCGCGGTCGTCGTGCTGCTCGCCTTCTCGCAAAGCGGGCTGTTGTCGAGGGCCACGCACGCCTTGGGGTGGACGAACGGGCCCGCCGACTTCCCCGTGCTCACGAACGACCCGCTCGGGCTGGGAATGATCGTGCACCTCGTCTTGAAGGAGTCGGCGTTCGTCGGCGTGACCGTGCTGGGCGCGCTCGCGCGGCTCGATCCCGCGTTCGAGGACGCCGCCGCCACCCTCGGCGCGACCTCTTGGCAGCGCGTTTCGCGCGTCACGCTGCCGCTCGTGGCGCCGACCGTCGCGGGCGCGCTCGTGCTGGTGTTCGCGTTCGCGTGCGCGACGTACGAGGTGCCGTACGTGCTGGGCGCGACCTTCCCTGGGACGCTCAGCGTTCTCGCCGTGCGCGCCTTCGGCGACGTGGACCTCGGCGCGCGCTCGACCGCAATGGCGATCTCCGTTCTCATCGCCGCGTCGCTGCTGCCGCTCGTCGTCGTGTACGCGCGGGCCACGAGGAAGCGGCCGTGAAAGTCGCGCTCGGCGCGGCGGGACTCTCGCCGCTCGCGGCGCTGCTCGTGTGGTCGTTCGCGCGGCGCTGGTACTACCCGGACGTGCTGCCCGGCGAGTGGGCCACCTCGGCTTGGGCGCGACTGCTCGACCCGGCGACGCGCGTGGCGGCGGCGGCGGCGAGCAGCGTGCTCGTCGCGGGCGGAGCGGCCCTGCTCGGCGTGCTGATCGCGCTGCCCGCCGCGCGGGTGCTCGCGAAGTCGACGTTTCGAGGCCGAACGATCCTGCTCGGCGTGCTGCTCGCGCCGCTTCTGCTGCCGAGCTTCGCGGGCGTGTTCGGCGTGCACGTCGTGTTCGTGCGGCTCGGACTCACGGACACGCTCGTCGGCGTGATCGCCGCGCATCTCGTTCCCGTCGTGCCGTACGCGGTCGTGCTGCTCACGGGGACGTGGCGCGAGTACGACGAGCGGCTCGAGGAAGGCGCGCGGATGCTCGGCGCGACGAGATGGCACGCCCTCGTGCTCGTCACGCTGCCCGCCCTTCGGCCCGGCTTGCTCGTCGCGCTGCTCTTCGCGTTCCTCGTGTCGTGGAGCGAGTACCTGCTCACCTTGCTGATCGGCGGAGCGAGCGTCCTCACGCTGCCGGTCGTGCTGCTCGCGAGCGCGTCGGGCGGTGACACGGCCCTCACGGCGGCCCTGGCGGTCGTGTACACCGTGCCGCCCTTGGCCGCGTACGCGCTGACGGCGAAAAACGTGCGAAGCTGGCGAGCGTGAGTTCGCTGGAATTGACGAACGTCAGCAAGTCGTTCGGACCCACGTCGATTTTGAGGAACGTGACGCTCGGCGTCCGAAGCGGCGAACGCTTCGTGCTGCTCGGCGCGTCGGGAAGCGGCAAGACGACGCTGCTGAGAATCGTCGCGGGCTTGGAGACGCCCGACGCGGGCGACGTCCGCCTCGACGGAGCGAGCGTCACGCGCGTGCCACCCGAACGGCGAGACGTGGGCCTCGTCTTTCAGCGTCCCTTGCTCTTTCCGCACCTCAGCGTGGGCGGGAATCTCGCGTTCGGCCTCAAGCTGCGCGGCGAGGCGAAGCGCGACATCGACCGCAAGGTCGCCGAGATGCTCGACCTCGTCAACCTCGAAGGCTTCCAGAACCGACGTCCGCACCAACTCAGCGGCGGACAGGAAAGCCGCGTGGCGCTCGCGCGCGCCCTCGTCACGTCGCCGCGCGTCCTGCTGCTCGACGAGCCGTTCAGCGCCCTCGACACGACCTTGCGCGCCGAGATGCGAAGCGTCGTGAAAGACTTGCAAGAACGCCTCGGCACGACCATCGTCCTCGTGACGCACGACCTCGAAGACGCCCTCGCCCTCGGGCGCAGGCTCGGCCTGCTGCACGAAGGACGCCTGCTGCAAGTCGGCGAGCCGAGAAGCTTCTACGACGCGCCCGCCACGCTCGACGTCGCGCGCTACATGGGCGGCGCGAACTTCCTCGAGGGCGAACAGGAAGGGCGGCGGGTGCGAACGAGCCTCGGCGTCCTGACCGCCAACGTCGAGCGTCGCGGAAAGGTCGTCGTCACGATTCGGCCCGAAGCGATTCGCTTCGGGCCCGGCCCCGAGAACACCGTCGAGGGAATTGTCTCGAACGCCGAGTACGGCGGCACCTTCATCCGCCACGAACTGCGCGTCGGCGACACCACGCTCGTGCGGCACGCTCCGCCGCACGAAACGCACGCGCTCGGCGAGCGAATCGTCGTGCACGTGCCCGTCGTCGCGTGCTGGACGGTTCCCGCCGAAACGACGACGTGAGGACGCGCGGTCGGGCGTCGTCCGCCAAAGTGCCGATGTGACGACGCTTCGACGCGCGCTACGTTCGCTGCATGAGCACCTTCAGCGGAGAGCGCCGCAGCATCGCCATCGCCGACGTTCCGCGAACGCGTCGCAACCTCGCCGCCGACCTCGCCGACCTCGGCGTTCGGGCGGGCATGACCGTCCTCGTCCACTCCAGCTTGAGCGCCCTGGGCTGGGTGGCCGGGGGACCCGTCGCCGTCATCCAAGCGTTGCAGGACGTCGTCACGCCGAGCGGCACGATCGTCATGCCCGCCTACTCCGGCGACCTCTCCGATCCCGCCCACTGGCGCAACCCCCCCGTGCCCGAAGCGTGGTGGCCCATCATCCGCGAGGAGACCTCGGCGTACGACCCGCACCTCACGCCCGTGCGAGGCGTCGGGCGCATCCCCGAACTCTTCCGCTCCTTTCCCGGCGTCTCGAGAAGCAGCCATCCCACCGGATCGCTCGCCGCGTGGGGACGCCACGCCCGCTTCGTCACCGAGCACCACTCGCTGGAAGACTCCATGGGCGAAGGCTCGCCGTTCGCGCGCGTGTACGACCTCGACGGGCACGTTCTGCTGCTCGGCACGGACCGCAACTCCAGCCTTCACCTCGCCGAGCACCGAGCCGGAATTCGCGAACGGCAACGGCAAGGCGCGCCGATCATCGAGAACGGCGTGCGGATGTGGAAGGAGTACTGGGATCTCGCGTACGACGACGAGGACTTCCCGCCCGTCAAGGCGGCGTTCGATCGGACGGGGCGGGTGACGTTCGGGCAGGTGGGGTCGGCGGCGTGTCGACTCATGAGGCAGCGAGAGGTGGTGGATTTCGCCGTGGAGTGGTTCAAGGAGAAGTCGGGTGGGGTGGAAGGGAGTTGAAGGGTGATGGGGGCCGAACGATGGTTCGTGAGCTTGTGAGGGCCGGTCCCCATCCCCCAACCCGCGCTTCGCAAGCCTGCGGCCTCCTACCCCCGCCGGGCTCGGAGGGCTTGACGTTGCACCGGGCAGGTCGGAGGTCAGCAACCTCGCCAAAGAGGCGTTGCCTGATCGATGTTCGGCCACCCTGCGCGCCCCGCCTGCTTCCGAATCTGTTGTGTCCCAAGGTGGCGGGCAGAAACGACCTCGCCCTTATCGTTCGCGAGTGCCAAGGATGGTAACCGTTTCTCGACGACTCCCGGCCCGTTGCTTTCAAGCTTCCCCAACCCTCCTCGGCCATTCCACACATTGACCTCCCCGAACAACCGTTCTACACTGACCGACATGATCAGCTCTGCGCTTCAACGTCGGGGAGTTCGCGGCTAACCAGCATTGGCACGCGACGCTCCCCGGCTTGTTTTGAAGCCGGGGCTTTCTTTTTGCTTCGAGGAGACACCATGACGACGAACGCCAGTACCGAACAGCAAGGCCGATCGACCCGCTACAATCCGCACTCCTTCGAGCCGAAGTGGCAAAAAGCGTGGGAGGAGCAAGGCTTGTACACGTTCGACGAAGCGTCGAGCAAGCCGAAATTCTACGCGTTGACGATGTTTCCGTACCCGAGCGGGAATCTGCACATCGGCCACTGGTACGCGTACTGCGTGCCCGACGCTCGCGCGCGTTGGTTGCGCATGCGCGGATACGAGGTGTTGTTCCCGATGGGCTTCGACGCGTTCGGCCTGCCCGCCGAGAACGCGGCGATCAAGCGCGGCATCGATCCGCGCGTGTGGACGCACGAAAACATCGCGTACATGCGCACGCAGTTCAAGCGCATGGGAACGATGATCGACTGGTCGCGGGAATTCGCGACGTGCGATCCGGAGTACTACCGGTGGAACCAGTGGTTCTTCGTTCAGTTCTTCAAACGCGGCTTGGCGTACAAGAAGGAGTCGTTCGTGAACTGGGACCCGGTCGATCAGACGGTCTTGGCCAACGAGCAGGTCGTCGACGGTCGCGGTGAACGGTCGGGCGCGCTGGTCGAGCGTCGCCTGATGAGCCAGTGGCACTTCAAGATCACGCAGTACGCCGAGGAGTTGCTGGACTTCGGCGCGACGGACATGCCCGAACGCGTGCGCCTGATGCAGACGAACTGGATCGGGAAGTCGGTCGGAGCGGAAATCGACTTCGACACGCCCGTCGGGCTGGAAACGGTCTTCTCGACGCGGCCCGACACCTTGCTGGGCGCGACGTTCCTGGTGTTGGCGCCCGAACACCCCAAGGTGAAGGCCTTGACGACCGACGAGCAACGCGCCGAGGTGGAAGCGTACGTCGAGGCGGCCGGAAAGATGAGCGAGATCGACCGTCAAGCCGAGGGGCGCGAGAAGACGGGCGTGTTCACGGGAAGCTTCGCGACGCACCCCGTGACGCGGCATCAAATCCCGATTTGGATCGCCGACTACGTGCTGGTCACGTATGGCACGGGCTCGATCATGGCGGTGCCGGGACACGACGTGCGCGACTTCGAGTTCGCGACGAAGTTCGGCTTGGAGATCCGGGAAGTCGTGCGTCCCGAGGGAGGCGAGCCGTTCGTGCCCTCGACGGCCGAAGAGGTGTTCACGGGCGACGGCATCATCGTGAACTCGGGTCCCCTGGACGGCATGCGGGGCGGCAAGGCGTTCATCGGGCCGGTCATCGAGACGTTGGCGGCGTCGGGCGTCGCTCGGGCGAAGACGACGTACCGTTTGCGTGACTGGCTGGTGAGTCGACAACGGTATTGGGGCACGCCCATTCCGATCGTGTACTGCCCGTCGTGCGGAACCGTGCCCGTTCCGGAAGATCAACTGCCGATTCCGCTGCCGTCGGACGTCGAGTTCCTGCCGACCGGGCAAAGCCCACTGAAGCTGCACGCGACGTGGAAGAACACCACGTGCCCGAAGTGCGGCGGCGCGGCGGAACGCGACACGGACACGATGGACACCTTCGTGGATTCCAGTTGGTACATGTACCGCTTCGCGTCGCCACACTTCGAGGAGGGCCCCTGGAACGCGGCGAAGGCCGAACCGCTGATGCCGATCGACTTGTACACGGGCGGCATCGAACACGCGATTTTGCACTTGCTGTACAGCCGCTTTTGGACGAAGGCGGCGCGCGACATCGGCTTGACGTCGAGTTCCGAGCCGTTCGCCGCGCTGCGCAACCAAGGCATCATCTTGGGCGAGGACAACGAGAAGATGAGCAAGTCGCGCGGAAACGTCGTCGACCCCGACGACTTGGTACGCGAGTACGGCGCGGACACCGTGCGGACGTACCTGGCGTTCATCGCGCCGTGGGAGTTGGGCGGCCCGTGGAACGCCAGCGGCATCAACGGACCCGCCAAGTGGCTGGGCCGCGTGTGGAGCTTGTACTTCGACGACGTGCAAGGACCCTCCGAGAACGTCTCGGAAGCGGAGGTGCGCTTCGCCGTGCACGCGACGTTGCGCAAGGTGACCGGGGACTTCGAGCGCTTGAGCTTCAACACCATCGTCGCGGCGTTGATGGAGCTGACGAACACCCTGGTGAAGGCCAAGCGCTCGCCCGTGTTCGGAACGGAGGCGTGGAGCGAGGCGTTGACGTTGTTCAACTTGATGCTGGCCCCGATGACGCCGCACGTCGCCGAGGAAATCTGGCATCAAACGGGCCGCGAAGGCAGCGTGCACGTGCAAGCGTGGCCGAGCGTGGACGAATCGGCCCTGGTGAGAAACACCATGACCATCGTCGTGCAGGTGAACGGCAAGTTGCGCGCGAACGTCGAGGTGCCGTCGGACGCCTCAAAGGACGACGTCATTGCCGTCGCCAAGCGTGACGAGAACGTCGCGAAGTTCGTGGAAGGCAAGGAGGTCTTCAAGGAGATCTACGTGCCGAACAAGCTGGTAAACTTGGTCATCCGCTAAGACGCCTTCCAGAACATTCGAAAGCGAGAGGTCACGCGTCCCGCGTGACCTCTCGCTTGGTTGATGTGGGACTTCCCGTCCACCGGGTGGCCCGCCCTTCGAAGCAACTCCGCGTCGCAGGGCGACGTGCCTTGCTCGCGATCCGAAGGGATGAACGAACCGTCGTACAAACGTGCCGACACCTGGCCTCGCCGAAGGTGCCTCTCCGGTCGTTCAGCCGCCGAGCACGGTCGCGACGGCGTCCGTGCCGCACTTCTCGTCAATCGCTCCGCTCGGCGCGCCGCCCACCCCGATCGCGCCCACCACGACGTTCGACACGCGAATCGGCGCGCCGCCCGCGACCACGAGGAATCGGTCGATGCGCGCGAGTTCCGCCGACGCGGGATTGTTGCGGATGTTCTCGGCGATCGCGGCGGTGGTGTTGCGCGCCGACGCGCTCGTGTACGCCTTGCGGTAGCTCGCGTCGATCGTATGCGGTCCGGCGTTCTCGGCGCGCGCCACGGCGAGCGTGACGCCCGCACGGTCCACGACGGTCACCGCCACGAAGTACCCTTGCTGCGCGCAGTTGCCGACGGCGAGTTGCGCGATGCGCACCGCCGCCGACAGGGTGACGGTCGGCTGCGCGACCGTCACGTCCGTCGAGAGTTGTACGGGTTGCGGCGTGGCGGGCTGAGCATTCTGGGCCAGTGCGGAGGACGTCAGGAGCAGGCCGAGCAGGAACTTGTTCATGCGCTCATCGTGCCTCGGGTGGGCGCCGAACGCCATTCGGGAAAGCCGCGAGTCGCCTCCGTAGTTTTACGGACCTTCGCGACTCGCGAGGTACATCCTCACGAGTTCCGCCACGGAGTTCGCGCCGAGCTTCTCGAAGAGACTCGCGCGGTGCGTTTCGATCGTGCGCGCCGAGATGCCGAGCGAGCGAGCGGCTTCCTTGTTGCTCGCGCCGTCGACGAGCAAGCGCAGCACGTCCGCTTCGCGGTCCGTGAGCCGCGCGAGTCGCGCGCGCGCCGAGGCCGCCGTGGTGTGCCGCTGGCGCACCTCCGCGTGCTGCCGCACCGCGCGCTGCACCGCGTCGAGCAGGTCGTGCTCGTCGATCGGTTTCGTCAGGAACTCCACCGCGCCCTGCTTGAACGCTCGCCGGCACAAGTCGATGTCACCGTGCCCGGTCACGACGATGACAGGAAGGTCCACGCCGTCGGCGCTCAGTCGAGCTTGCAACTCCAGGCCGCTCACGTGCGGCATGCGCACGTCGAGGATGAGGCAGCCGAAGGCCGACGCGTCGAAGGCCGAGAGGAACGCGGCCGGACTCGCGAAGTCACGCACGCTCAACCCGACCGTGCCGAGCAGCGTGGCGAGCGCGTCGCGCACCGCGTCGTCGTCGTCCACGAGGAACACGGTCGGCGCGTCGTCAAGCACCGGCGGCCTCCACGGCGCGAGTCGCAAGCGGAAGCGTCACGGTGAACGTCGCGCCGCCTTCGGGTCGGTTCTCGCCTGACAGCGTGCCGTGCATGCCTTCCACGAGCGAGTGCGACAAGGACAAGCCGAGGCCGAGACCGCCCGGCTTCGTCGTTGTGAAGGGCGAGAACAACCGCGCGCGGACGTCGTCGGGCAAGCCGGGTCCGGTATCGCGCACCTCGATCGCCACGAGCCCGGTTTGCAGGGCCGTCCGCACTTCGACGCTCGCGCCACCGGCGTCGAGGGCGTTGCGCAGCAAGTTCAGCAGCACCTGCTCGAGATGCACGGGGTCGACGTGCACGGTGAGCGGCGTGGCGTGCGTGTCGACGCTCACCTCGACATTCGCTTGCGCGAAGTCGCTCGCGGTGAGGGTCAAGGCGCTCTCGACGACTTGGCTGACGTCCACGAGCCGCGCGTGCGTGGGCGCGCCGCACGAGGTCGCGCAAGTGCACGATGATCGTCGCGGCGCGCTTCGCTTGCGTCACCACCGCGTCCAAGGAGCGGCGCACGCGCTCGACGTCTGCGGGCGCATCGAGCAAGCGCCGTGCCGCCTGCCCGTGGCTGACGATCGCCGTGAGCGGCTGGTTGAGTTCGTGCGCGAGGCCCGCGCTCATCTCGCCGAGCGTGGCGAGGCGAGCGGCGTGCGCGAGCATCACTTCGTGTTCGCGCACGCGCCGCTCGCTGTCCGAAAGCGCGGCGACAACGCGCGCACGCAGCGGGCCGACGTCGCGCAGCACGAGCACGCGTCCGGCCATGTCGGCGCCCGTGAGGGTGCCTTCCACGAGACGCGCACCTCCCGGCGTGAGCAGCGTGACGCCTTCGGGCAACTCGGCGGGGGCGCGGCCTTCCCAAAAGGCGCGTTCGTCGAAAGGTCGCTCGAGCAGCGTCGCGCGAAAGCGTACGACGTCGCGCGCCACCTCGCCTTCGAGCGTCTCGCCGAGCAAGGCGCGCGCGGCCGGATTGGCGAGTTGTACGTTGCCGTCCGCGTCGATCACGAGCAGCGCTTCGCTCACGCCGTGAAACGCGCGTACGGCGCGCGTCCGTTCGAGTTGCAACGCCCGCTCCGCCTCTCGGGAAGCGCTCAAGGCACGTTCGCGTCCTTCCACGAGGCGCACGAGCAGCAGCGTCGCGACGCCCGTCAACAAGCCGAGCGCGAGAATGCCCGCGAGCGGCAGGTCGGACGCGCGCAGAGGATGCGCCCCTCGAAACACGAACGGCTGCGACGCGCTGCCGAGCACTTTGCCGACGCGCAAGGGCGGCAGCCAAGCGATCACGCTCCGCGAGTCTCGCACCGCGAGCTCGGCGGCGACGACGGTCGTGTTCGGCCGCACGAGCGAGAAGGTCGACGTGACGTCCGGCGTGTCGTCTTCGTGCAAGAGGTGACGCGCGTCGATCCACAAGCGGACATCCTCGCGCGTCAACGCGTACACGGACGGTTGCGTCGGGTGCCAGCGCACGCCGTTCGCATCGGCGCGCACGTCGTCGCTTGGCGGGAGCGTTCCGGGAGAGCCGAGTACGGTGCAGCGGGGTCGGCAGCGTTGCACGCCCACGAGTTGCGGGTACTGCGCGCGCATCGCCGCCACGTACGACGCGAGCACCACGTCGGGCACGTTCGCGCGCGTCAAAGCGTTGAGGCTCGCGAGAATCGCGGTGTGCTGCTCGGCGCGCTGCGACAGCACGCGGTGCAGAATGCGCGCGGTCGTTTCGAAGCGGTCCTCAACGGCTTGCCGAGCGCCGAGCAGCAGCGTGACGCTCACGAGCGAGGTCACGAGCAGCCATGCGAGCAGCGCGCGCAAGCGAAACGGCATCATGCCGACATGATCGTGCGCAAAGAGGCAGCGTTGTCAAGCAGCGCCGCACGTCGTCGTGTTCTTGCAAGATCGTCGCGCGAGCAACGTGGCATACAACATCAGGGCGGATGATGGGATGCCAAGAACGAGCGTGAGCTGAGTCATTCGCTGAGGGCTTCAGGGACGAGGCCGAGGGGCATTCTGCCCCTCGGCCTCGTCGTGTCACGCGTTCTCGCAAAGGGTGTTCAGCGTTCGCGCCAGTACGCGGCGGCCGCCGCGACGCCGAATTCCTGCTCGATCTTGCCGTCCCACGAGCCCGCGACGGCGTCGGGTCCCGCGCCGATCGAGCCTTTGAGTTCCACCCGCATCCCCGCGTCCTGGATGCCGTCCTTGCCGAACTTGACGTAGATGCCTTCCTTGGCGCCCACGCCGCCCGTGACGGGCGCGCCGCTCGGCAGTTTCAACTCGGCCTTCACGCCCGTGAAGAAGGTGGCGTCGCCGTTCCAATCGAGGCTGGCCGACGCGAAGCCGCCGAGCCACTTCACGTCGAGCAGCGACGACGTCGACAGTTCGATGTCGATCTTCTTGCAGCTCACCGAGAAGCTCAGGCCCAGCCCGGACGCCTTGAGCGCGGGCGAGGGGACCTTGGACTTGAGCTTGACGCTCGACGGCACGCCGCCGCACGGATCGGCGTCGAGGTTGGGCAGCGCGGCGAGGTCGAGCGGGACGTTGGGTTGCGTCGCTCCGCACGTCAAGCTCAAGTCGGAAACGTCGCTCAGCAAGATGGCGCCGTACACCACCGGCCCGTAAAACGACGCTTTGGCCGACGCTTCGATGCTCGCGCGCAGGGCCGCGCGAACTTGCGGATCGGGAAGATTGGCGGCCAGGGCCGTTTCGAACTTCACGCGGGCGGACACGAAGCGCGCCATCGCCTGCTCCTGGCCTTTGACGTAGGGTCGGAAGGCGTCCATGTAGGCTTGTTCGGCGGTGTCGTAGACCTGCTTGCGCATCTCGCACGTCGCGCCGGACGGAAGGGCGTTGATCTTGCGCTCGATCTCCTCGTTGCGGGCGTTCGTGAGGGCGGGACGTGCGTTCATCATGTCGTAGTGCGCTCGGTACGCCGCTTGGTAAGCGGGCCACACCGCCGGTTCGAAGACCGAGGTGTTGATGGCGCTTCGCACGAGCTTGTACCACCGCAACTCGCCCGCGTCGAGGAGTTGCGAGAGATTGGGCGCGGCCGCGCGCGCGCTGAGCGCTCGCAGCAGCCCGTTGCCTTCTCGCTCCAACCCGAGGTACTGTCCGTGCAGCGCGACCGCCTCTTGGCGGTTCTTGGGCAGCTTGAGTTGCGGAAGGTCGAAGGTCGCGCCGCGACTCATGTCGAACAAGGTGCTCGCGGCGCGGCGCGTGGAGGCTTGCTCGCGAGGCTTGAGGGCGTCCCCGTGGGTTCCGGGCGTGTCCTCGGTCAAGATGAGGTCGCTGCTTTCAGGAGCGACCGTCCGGCGCAGCGCCGCGCGAAGTTCGCGGGTCGCGCCCGCGACGTCCCCGGCGCACAGCAGCGCCTTCGAGAGATTCATGCGCGCCTCGGAGAGGTCGGGCGTGATCGAAAGGGCCGCTTTCAAGGGCGTTTGCGCTTCACTCCAGCGTCCCAAGCCGAGAAAGGCGTGCCCGCGGTTCGTCAGGGCGATGGCGCGTCCCGGAACACCCGCGGGCGACGGCAAGGTTCCGCCGAGCTCGTCGGCGCGGTCGAGCACGGCGATCGCTTCGCGCGGCAATCCGGCGAGGGTGAGCACCCCGCCGAGGTTCACGAGGGTCATCGCGTCCTTGGGTTGAGAGCGGTGCCGCGCGAGGAGCAAGGCGAGGGCCGCGCGGGGCGAGTTGGCGGCGAGGGTCGCCGCGACGTCCGCCGACGTCGCGTTCGTCGCTTGTTTGCCAGGCGCGCCGACGAGGGCTTCGGCATTCTTGATCGCCGTCTCGAACGGCATGGCGCCCGCCTCTCGGCGTACCGGCAGTGGAAGCACCTTCGTTCCCTTGGCTTGCTCCTCGCGCAGCATCTTCAAGGTGAACTCCAAGCCTTCGCGCGCGGGATCTCCGGGTTTCATGGTGGCGAGGGTGCGTTCGAGCGTCTTGATCGTCTCGTCGACGTTCAGGCCGCCCGTCGGAGCGAGGCCCGGCGTCCTGGCGTCGCGCACGGCGGGGCGGCACGCTTCGCTGGCGAGCTTCGCCACTTGGGCGCGCATCTCGGTTTCCGGCCCCAAGATGGTCTGGTCGCTCAAGGACACCCACGAACCCGCGAGGGAGGACGAGACGCACAGGGCGGCGATCGGGATCAGCATTCGTTTCACGACGTCACCTTCGCAGGGCAGGCATGACCGAAGGATGTCGGCGGGACGGATTCGCGGAGCGTCACTTGGCATTCTCCAGGAACAAGTCCATGGTAATGCCGTAGCGGTCGTGGTTGTCGTGAAAGACCGCGAGCACGCGCGTCGAGAAGGTCCGCTCGTCGGTGGAGCTCAACAGGAGCTGCTCCTTGACGCCGTCGCGAACCTGCGTGGCGCTCACGTGGTAGCGGCCGATCGGCACGTTTCGCACGCCGTGACCGACGACGAACGGGCGGGTGAAGGACGCGGTCGAGCCGAGGATGTTCGGACCGTCGGGCGTGAAGGTGAACGACAAGGTGTCGTAGTCGAGTTCCACGTTCGAGTGCGCCACGGTGGTGTTCACCGTGCCGACGGGCAGCTTGGCGGGGTCGAGCGTGAAATCGCGCACGGCGCCCTTCGCGCCGTCGAAGGGCACGTCCACGTTCGGCGCGAGGCGCACTTCGAAGGTCTCTCCGCCGACGTTCAAGCGGAGGTAGGCGCCAGCCGACCACGTTCCGGCGTGCCGAGCGAGGGTGAGGCGGTACTGGCCACGCGCGTCGGTTTTGCCCACGACGTTCATGTCGTAGTAGGCGGTGTGGTCCGCGAAGACGTCCACGCCGACGACGGGACGACCCGCCGTGTCGCGCACGGTGCCGCTCATCGCCCAAGGCGTCGAGGCGGTCGGCGTGGGCGAAGCGGCCCGGGTGGTGCCGAAGGCGGCGAGCGAGGCGGCGAGGATCAGGGCGGGCAGGGCGACTCGGTTCATGGCGTTACCCTGACAGGCCGTGAATGATGAGGGGATGGTGCGCGCGCACGCCGAAATGAACGGCGCTCAGAGGGCGCTCCAACCTCTCGGCGACAAGCCGTGCAGCTCGCGCAGCGCCGCCGCCGCTCGTGGTTCGCCTCGCAAGTCGAGCCACCGAGCTCGCCACGCGACGTTCTCGCGCTGCGCGAGCAGGGCCGCCGCCGCTTCGAGCCGCTCGCTCGCCGCGAGGTCGTGGCCTTGCTCGCGCAGCGTCGCCGCCGCCTCGATTTCGAGCAGGGCCCGCAAGTGACCGGGAAACGAGGAGCTTCTCGCGGCTTCGAGGGCCGCCCGGGCCTCGGCGCGACGGCGGGTCAGGCGCAGGGTCTTGGCGTGCAGCAGCGGGAAGCTCGCGAGCAGCGACGAGTGCTCCAAGGTGTGGTCGCGCAACGACCGCTCGTACAGCGCGTACGCTCCCTCGAAATCGCCGACGAGTTGCGCCACCACGATCTGCGAGAACCGCAACGCCACGCGCTCGCCGAGGTTGACGTCGAGTCGGTCGAGGTGCGCTTCGCCGCGCGAGGCCACTTCGCTCGCCGCTCGGTTCTCGCCGAGTTCGGCGAGGACCCGCGCGAGCTTCACGAGGCTGGAACCCGCGCGAACGAAGTCGCCTCGCCTCAAGTGCATCGCCTCGGCTCGCTCGAGGTGTTCGCGCGCCGCTCGGGGCGCACCATACGAGTGCGCGAGGCCGAGTCCCTCGTGCGCTTTGGCTTGCCACTCCACCGAGCCCGTGAGTTCGCCGAGGACGCGCATTCGGTTCAAGTGGCGTGCCGTGTCGTCCTCGCGGCCCTCGATGAAGGCGACGAGGGCCGCGCCTTCTTGCAGTTGAGCTTCGACGAGCCGTTCGGGCGCGCCGTCGTCGGCGACGCGCAGGGCCGCGAAGCCCGCCTCGACGACGGTCGAGAGGCGCTCGACGTCGAGGGTGCTTTCCAAGAGGCGGTACTCTTGCATGAAGGCGGTCGCGCGCTGCAACGGCGTGACGGCGCGGGCGTGCAAGTCGCGCACGGCGTGCGCGTGCTCGGCGTCTTGCATCAAGGCGAGCATCTCGGCGCGGGCGGCGAGGGCGTCGAAGGCGCCGTCGGCGTCGTGCGGTTCGGACGCGGCGGCCGCTCGAGCGAAAAAGCTCGCCGCTTCCCCGAGGCGGGCGGTTCGCCGAGCCGCGTGGCCCGCCTCGACGAGCCAAGGCGCGGCCCGCGCGCCGTCGCCGCCCGCTTGCCAGTGGTGAGCGACGCGGCTCGGCAACGCGTCGGGGCGCTGCGCCAAAGCTCGGGCGGCCGCTCGATGCAAGAGCCGACGCACGCCTTCGGGCGTCTCCGCGCGCAACACCTCGGCCATCACGTCGTGACTGAAGCGCTCGCCGACCACGACGTGCGCCCGCTCCAACTCCTCCCACGCCGCGGCGGTTTCGAGCAGGGGCGCGCGCAGCGTGTCCGCGACGAGTTCGAGGTCGAAGTCGCTTTGCAGTACGGCGGCGGCGCGCGCCGCGTGCAGCGCGCTCCTCGTCAAGCCCGCGAGGCGCTGCCCGATGAGCTGACCGACGCGTTCGGCGACCGGCAGGGAGGCGTTCACCTCGGTCGGTCCGCGCTCCACGAGGCGGCGCAAGGTTTCGAGCACGAACAGGGGGTTGCCGCCCGTGAACGCCGCGAGTTCGGCGGCGCGCTCCAGCGTGTGAGGCACCTCGACGGTCGCCACGAGGCGTTTCACCGCCTCGTCGTCGAGCGGGCCGACGTCGATCCACTCGGCTTGCCCCGCGTCCACGAATCGTCGGAAGAGCGCGCGAACGTGCGGTTCGAGGTCCTCGTCACGAAAAGCGCCGACGAAGTGCGGCAAGCCTCCCGGCCGACCCAGCGGAAAGCTGCTCGACAACATCGCCATGCCCATCTCGGTCGTCGCGGCGTCCACCAAGTGGAGATCCTCGAAGATCGTCGCGACCGCGCCTTGCGCCACGATACCGACGCCCGACATGAAGTTGATCGCCTCGCCGAGGCGCGGATCGAACGTGGACGTGCCGAGCGCGGGCCGCCCGGGCAGAAGCGGCCCGAGCGCGTCGCTCACCCAGTCGGGCATGGAAAACCCCGGTTCGAGCGCGTCGAGCACACGCCTCAGCATCCTCGCCGTCGTCGCGTACGGCGCGCCTCGGTCGCCGGGCCGTCCCTCGAGGCGGAAGGCCGTTCCTTTGCTCGCCACGAAATCGTGCATGAGGCGCGACTTTCCCACTCCGGGCGGGCCGACGAGGAGCACGAGGCGGCCCGCGTGCCACGCGCGCTCCATGCGGTTCCACTCGCGCTCACGCCCCACCAGGACGGGCGGGCGAAGCACGGACGGCGGCAGGGTCGGCGGACGCAGGGTCGGCACGTCCACCGCTCCCCGGTCGATGAGGCGCGCGAGGTCGGCGGTCTCGGGCATGGGCTTCACCCCGAGTTCCTTCCACAGCACGTCTTGGCAGCGATGGTACGCCTTGAGGGCCGCCGGGCGGTCGCCGAGCAGGTAGTTCAGGCGCATCACGCGGCGGTGGGCGTCCTCCGAGACGGGAGCGAGGTCGAGCAGACGCGCGGCGACGCGGACGGCGACCGCGTACTCGCCCTTGGCCTCGAGTTCGGCGGCGTGCACGGCGAGGAGTTCCACGCGGCGCGCGTCGAGCCGCTCGCGCCACGCCAGCAGCCACTCGGCGAGGTCGGGCGAATGGTCGAGGTCCACGCCGTCGAGCAACGCGCCGCCCGGAACGTCGGCGGGGTCGGGCGCGCTCCGCACGAGAAGCGCGAGATCCACCGTCAATCCCGCTCCGAGCGCGACGTTCTCGTCGGCGGCCACGAGGTGCGGCGCGTGCGACTTGGCGATGCGCCGCAGCAGGTGCACGAGGTTGTTCCTCGCCGCTCCCTCGGGCGTGTCGGGCCAGAGCAGTCCGGCGAGCCGCGAGCGCGGCGTCGGCCCTTCCAAGGCGAGGTAGGCGAGGAGCGCGAGCGTGCGTCCCTCGACGCGCACGGCGCGGCCATCGGGATCGAACAGCCGAGGTTTGCCGAACGCCGCGAAGCGCCAAGAACCGTTGCTCATGGAGCCGTCATCGTAGCAAAGACGACCGGCTCGGCCATGAGCGAAGGCGGCCGCGGGCGACGATCCGAGCGCGGAGCGCCCGATTCCTTCGGGCCGCTTTGTATCGACCGGGACGCGAGGCGGCGAGCTTACCGGGCCTCGCCTCGCGTCAGCCACAGGAAGGTGGTCAACGAGGCGTCGGGCGCTCGGTGCCGCGCGGCGGCTTCTTCGAGGTCACCTCGGCCTCCAGCAGCCATTCGGACCAGCGCTGAACGCTGCGGGGCGCGTCCGGCGACGTGAGGGCGCCCGCGGCGAGCGCGCGCAGGGCAGGATGAGGCAGCGAGAACGGCACCACGCGGCGCGTTCGTCCGCGCGCCGACTGCCACGCTTCGACGAGGTCTTCGAAGTCCAGCACCTCGGGGCCGACGAGCGTGTCGGGCCCGCCGTGCAGGACGTGTCGAGTCAGCGCGGCGGCGACCTCCGCCACCGCCACGGGCTGAAAACGCGCGCCCGCCGGAACGGGCAAGATCGGCAGGCGGTCGAGACGACGCAACGTTTGCGACACGAACTCGTGAAATTGAGACGCGCGAAAGGTCGAGGATCGCACGGGGGCGTTCGCCACGAGGCGCTCTCCCTGGGCTTTCGCGCGGTAGAAGGGAACGCTCGGCACGGCCGCCGCCCCGACGATGGAAACGTACACGAGCTGTTGGGCCTTAGCGTCGCGCGTGGCCGCGACGACGTTGCGAACCCCGGCGAGGTCTCGAGCGGGACGAGTCGGGTCGTGCGCGGCATGCACAACGACGTCCACGTCCTGCATGGCGACGGCGAGGCCCTCGCCCGTCACGACGTCGCCTCGAACCTGCTCGAACTCGCTCGCCCCTGGGGAGGCGCGCCGACTGAGGAGCCGGACGGTCGCGCCTTGCCTGGCCAATGCAATGGCGGTCGGACGTCCGAGTGTACCTGTACCTCCGATGATGAGGACTCTCATGGCTGCCCTCATCCGTAACACGGCACGTCAGGTCAGAAGTCCCTATGGCGAGTCGAACAGCGTCGTGGCGTACCGGACGAATCTGTCGGCCCGAGGAAATCAGGACCGCCGAGGGGCGAGGGACTGTTCGAGCGAGTTGTGGAACAGACGGTCCCACCCCGCGGCGTTCGGCGTGTCTCGGCTCTCCCCTCGTCCAAAGGCGGCCTCGGGAAGGACGGGCGAGGTTCGGAGGGTTTGCTCGTCGACGTCGAGCATGGGAAGGCCGTTGAACTTCCGCCGGTCGTTCACGAACGCCGCGACGTCGCTCGAGACGAACTTCATGAGGCTGTGCGTGCTGCCCGTTCGGTGCCGGGCGTGCACAACGCCACCGCGTCCTTCCATCGCGCGCCGCTGCGGTCGAACAGCGTCACCTCGGGCGCGAAGACCGACCCGCCCTGAACGTCGACGTCACGAGCACGTGTGCCGCGACCTCGCGGTCGGCGCAGCCGCCTTCCACCCGGGTGACGTCACCGCGACTCGGCACGGCGCGCGCTTCTCGCGGCAGCGCATTTTGCATGTCGACCTCTCCGGGGGCCCGCACGCTCGCTTCGTCGGTGCACACCTCGATTCCTCGAAGGTCGGGGGCGCCGAAATCCGCGCTCTCGCTGACGGAAGAGCGCGGCAGCAAAATCAGCGTGTCCGTCTTGAACGTCGTCGGCGAGCGTTGCGAAGCAACGGCGTCTCAGTCGAGGGGGTGTGCCTCTGCTTCTTGTTCTTTCGTCAGAAACGTTCGCGGTTCGGGCGTGTCGGAAGTTTGGTACGCGACGGGCATGTGCGGACTGTTGTGCCACCATCCGACGCGGCCGTCCTTGTCGAGGGCGACGCCGCCGCCATCACCGCCGACGCGGCGCGTCATCTCCTCGAGGGCGCCTCGAACGGCGGCGTTCGGGCCTCGCTCCTTCATGTCGTGCACGATGCGCGCCGCCGTCATCATCCGCGCGATGGATTCGCCTTCGCCGGTCAAGGCGACGCCGCCCACCGTGTCATCGGCGTAGAAGCCGCATCCGGGCAGCGGGGAATCGCCGACGCGTCCGGGCCGCTGACCCGTGAGACCTCCGGTGGAGGTGCCGGCGGCGACGTGTCCGTGCAAGTCGAGGGCGACGCATCCGACCGTGTCGTGATCCTCGACGGCTTCGCGTTGCGTGGACGTGATGAGGTCGACGGGATCGGTGAGTTCGACGCCGCGCTCGCGTGCGAACGCGTCGGCGCCGCGCGCGATCAGCAGGATGGCGCGTTCTCGCAGGACCTGCTTGGCGACGCTGACGGGATTACGCGCGCTCGTGAGGCCCGCGACGGCCCCGACGTCGAGCGTCGCGCCGTCCATGATGGCGGCGTCCATCTCCACGCGTCCCTCGGACGTCAAGGCGGAGCCGAAGCCCGCGTTGAAGGTGGGGTCGTCTTCGAGCACACGAATGGCGGACTCCACGGCTTCGACGGCCGTGCCGCCCGCCTCCAGCACGCGGCGTCCGGCGTTCAAGGCGGCCAGGCAGCCCGCGCGACTCGCCGAGGCCTTCTCGGCGGGCACCTCGTGCGCGCCGCCATGCACGATGATCGCCCAACGGGCGGACTCGTCAGGCATCGTGACCTCGGGACCACCATCTTCGAGGCGAGGTGCGCGTTCCGACGGCGGTTCGCGCGGGGCGTTCGAGGGTTCTACGGCGGGATGGGTTCATGACGAGTCACCTTTTCGGAGCGAGGAGGACCGCGCTTTTGGCGGGAAGGTGGTTTTGAGCGGTGCTCGACGTGCTCAGGAGCGGTTGCAGGTCGTCGAGCGGCACGCCGCGCACGTCCGTCCACGCGACGGGCGCGCCTGAGAAGTTCACGAGGAGCACGCGGCGATCTTCGGCGTGCGTCCGTTGCACCCACAGCACCTCGTCCGACGCGCCCGCTTCGAGAGCGTCTCGCGAGGCGTGGGCGAGGACGGGGTCGTCGCGCCGCAAGCGCAGCAGCGCGCGATACAGCGTCAACACGCGGGCGTGTTCGGAGCGTTCGAGTTCGCTCCAGTCCAGCTTGCTGTTCTCGAAGGTCGAGCGTGCTTGCGGGTCGGGCACGCGCGTCGCGGCGTCCGGGTCGTTGAACGCCTCGAAGGCGCCGAATTCCGCGAGTCGCCCTTGCGTCACGAGGCGCCCCAATTCCCCGGCGTGGTCCGAGAAGTACTGGAAGGGCGTGGCGGCCATCCATTCCTGGCCTTGGAACAGCAGCGGCGTCATCGGCAAGAAGAGCAGCAACGCGCTCGCCATGAGAAAGCCGTCCTCGCCCGCCGTCGCCTGAAGGCGGTCTCCCAAGGCGCGGTTGCCGATCTGGTCGTGATTTTGAATGCAGTACACGAAGCTCGACGCGGGCAGCGCGCGCGCGGACGCGCCGCGCGGACGCGGTTCGCCGAGCGGCCACGTTTGCCCTTCGTACAGCCATCCGCGTTCGATGCAGCGCGCCAAGTCGGAGACGACGGGTCGGTAGCACGCGAAGTACCCGTCGCGTTCCCCGGTGAGCAGCACCCGCACTTGATGGTGAAAGTCGTCCGCCCACGCGCCGTTCATCCCGAACGTCGTGACGAGGTCGGGAAGATTGCGGTCGTCCTCGCAGAACAAGACGGGCCGCGTGCCGAGCTCGTCGCCGACGGCGCGCACGTGCGCGGCGAGTTCCGAGAGGAAGTGCGGTGGGTGCTCGTCGTGAATCTCGTGCGTGGCGTCGAGGCGCAAGCCGTCGAAGCCGAAGGTGCGCAGCCAGTGCTCGGCGCTGTCGAGGGCGAGTCGGCGCATGAACGGATTGGAGTAGTTCAGGGCGTCGCCCCAAGGCGTCTTGTGCTCGGACGTGAAGTACTCGGGGCTGTAGGCGTACAGGTAGTTTCCGTCCGGTCCGAAGTGGTTGTAGACCACGTCGAGGATGACGCGCAAGCCGAGCGCGTGCGCCTCGTCGACGAAGGTGCGCAGGTCCTCGAGAGGTCCGTAGGGCGCGAACGGCGCGAAGTGCGCGACGCCGTCGTACCCCCAGCCGCGCTCGCCGGGAAAGCTGGAGAGCGGCATCAACTCGACGCAGGTCACGCCGAGCGCGCGAAGGTGAGGAAGTTTCTCGGTCGCGGCGCGGTAAGTGCCTTCGGGCGTGAAGGTCCCGACGTGCACCTCGTAGATCACGAGGTCGCCGGGACGCGACGGAGGCGCCGCGTGACGGAAGGCGGTCGTGGACGTCCACACGACGGCGGGACCGTGAACGCCGTCGGGAAGCCAGCGGGCGTACGGATCGGGGTAGGCTTGGCCGTCGAGTTCGAATTTGTAGCGCGCGCCGTCGCGAACGTCCTCGAAGGTGCCTTCGAAGACGCCGTTTCCGGCGAAGCGCAAGGGCCGAGGGTCGGAGCGTCCGTCGTCGTGGTAGAGGACGACGCGAGCTTCGCTCGCCGTGGTGGTCCACAGGCGGAAGGTGACGCCTTCGTCGGTGACGAAGGCGCCGAGGGGCGGAACGGCGCGGGTGGAGAGCGTGTCGGTCATCGTGACTTCCGTGAAGTGGGGTGACGGGGACGAGAGGACTCGTCCCCGTGAGGCAGTAAAGAACCCGCCGGAAGAAGGCGGGGCGTTGAGGCGCGTCGAGGCCGGCGCGATGAAGCGAGCGAAAAGGTGGATCGAATCGGCTGTGCGGTTGTCATGAGTTGAAGAATCGGTCGCCTCGACCGTCTCAGGGTACCGAGGCGTGCCTCGGCGAACATCAAGAATTGTTGAGGGGCCACATCGGCGACTTGAGCCGTGTCCTCGACGTCGGTGAGCGCGCCTTCAGGTCGAGCTCATCGCACGTGGACGTGACTCGTCGCTCGACCCTCACCCTTCGTGGCACCGAGGCGAGGAAGACGTTCGGGGAACGTTCAAGAAAGCCTGAGCGCCGCTTGGCAGCTCTCTTCGGTAGCATCGACCCGAGAGAGCCTCGGTGTCCGAGCGTCCGTCTCGGGGCGTGGCCGTTTCCTCGGGGCGCTCGTCGAACCTCACCATGGCAGACCAAGATCCGATCGTCCACGAGCGACTCGCCGCCCTTTCCGCGCGCGTGCAAACTCTGGAAGCGGAAGTCCAGACCGCGACGCGGCACGCGATGACGCTCTTCAGCGAGGCGCCCGCTCCGTACTTCCGCCTCGACCGACAAGGCCGCGTGACCGCCGTGAACGCCGCCGCGTGCGGTCTGCTCGGGCGAGCGGAGGACGCACTGGTCGGCAAGACGTTGACGCCGTTCATGACCTCGTCGTCGCGCACGACGTTCGAGCGCTTGTTGCGGCAGGTGTTCGAGGACGAATTGAAGCAGCGCGGCGAAGTGCAGTTGCTGCACGCGGACGGCGCTCCGTACGACGCGCTGCTCGACCTCGCCTTGGACCGCCGAGACGGCGGCGACCCGGGTTGCTTGCTGATCGCCACGGACATCACGGCGCACAAGCGAGCGCATCAAGACCTTCTGAGCGCGAACGCCGCGCAGGACGTCGCCCTCAGGGATCACGCTTTGAAGGTGCGCTTGCTGAGCCAAGAGCTCGAAGCGATCGTGACGGCGTTCATTCAGCAACTTCATCCGTCCGTCGCGCGCGCCATGAGCTACCTCGGCATCGTCGGGTCGTCGCTGGGCGACGAGGCGGAGTCGGCTCGCCGTCCCCTGTTGCACGTGGAGAGGGCCGTGCAGGAGATCCTCGCGCTCCTCGCGTCCATGGACCGCCACATGCAGATGCGGCGCATGCGCGTCCACGTGCGGCCCGTGGACCTCAACCGGGTGCTGGCGGAAGTTCTCAAGAACGCGCAACCCGTCATGGCGGACCGTGACGTCGAGGTCACGAGCGACGTCCTGCCGACGGTGCAGGGAGACAGCCGAGCGTTGTACCTCGTGCTCGACGAGTACGTCGCCAACGCCTTGAAGTACACCAAGGGACGAAGTGGCGCGCGTGTGCACGTTCGCGTGCACGAGACGGTCTCGGAGTACCAGATCGGCGTGCAGGACAACGGCGTCGGCTTCAACATGCGCTCGAAGGACAAGCTCTACCAGTTGTTCGGCCGGTTGCATCCGTCGAGCGAGTTCGAAGGAACGGGCGTCGGACTGGTGACGGTGCGGCGGGTGTGCGACCGCTTCGGCGGGCGGGTCTGGGCGGAAGGCGTTGCGAATCGTGGCGCGACCTTCTGGTTCGCGTGGCCGAAGAAGCCGACTTTGCACGACGTGTGACGGCGGTCCTCGAGCGACGCCACGTTTTTGGCGCGCGGCTGTAGACGTGAACGACGGCTCAAGCTCGACCGCGAGGAAGGCGAAGCCGCGAGCCGAGCGGCGCCGCTACACTCTCGCCATGTCGACGCTCGGAGCAGGAGGCGCGAAGTGAGCCTCACCGTGATCTCGAATCGAGGGCCTTACACGCCGGAACGCGATTCGGACGGAACGTTGCGCTGGAAGCCTCCGGCGGGCGGCCTCACGGCGGCCCTCACGCCCATCGTGGAACGCCAAGGAGGCCGTTGGGTGGCGTGGGCCGACGCCGAGCCCGACGTGAAGTCCGTGGACTTGCCGCAGGAGGAGGCGCGCTTCACGTTGGACCGCGTTTCGCTCAGCGACGAGGAAGTCGAGCGGTACTACACGGGCTTGTCCAACGGAGCGATCTGGCCGGTGTCGCACGGCTTGTCCAACCTCGTGACGCTCAGCGAAGCCGATTGGCGAGTGTACCGCCAAGTGAACGCCCGCTTCGCGGAGGCGACGTCGCTTCACGAGGACGCCACGGTGTGGGTGCAAGATTACCAGTTGGCGCTCGTGCCGAACTTGCTGCGGCGCGCGAGTTCGCGAGCGCGCGTCGGCTTCTTCTGGCACATTCCCTGGATGCCGTACAGCATGATGCGCGTGCTGCCGTGGCTGGACGAGGTGACGCGCGGTATCCTCGGCGCGGACCTCGTGGGCTTTCACACCGAGGAGTACGCGCACGACTTCGTTCGAGCGGCGCTCGCCCTTCCCGGCGTCACGCGGACGGAGGGCGGCGTGCGGTTCGAGGGGCGCGACGTTCGCGTGGAAGCCCATCCGATCAGCGTGGACGCGCGCGAAATCATGGCGCTCGCCGAGTCCGAGGAGGTTCGCGAGACGGCGCGGACGTTGCAGGGCACTCTGGGAGGCTCGCGCGTGCTGCTCGGCGTGGACCGCATGGATTACACGAAGGGCATTCCCGAGCGGCTCGAAGCGTTCGAAGTGCTGCTCGAACGCCGCGAGGACCTGCGCGGTGAAGTCACGCTCGTTCAGTTTGCCGTGCCGGGCCGCGAAGGTTTGGAGGAGTACCGCGCGCTTCGCGAGCGCGTCGAGCACCTCGTGGGCCGGATCAACGGTCGCTTCGGCACGAGCTTGTGGTCCCCGGTGCGTTTCGTCGCGCACGGCGCGAGCCTCTCGGAACTCGTCGCGCATTACCTCGTGACGGACGTGATGCTCGTCACGCCGCTTCGCGACGGGATGAACCTCGTGGCGAAAGAGTTCGCGTGCGCGTCGAAGCGGGGCGTGCTGCTGCTGTCGACCTTCGCGGGAGCGAGCGAGGAGTTGCAAGACGCCTTGCCGTGCCATCCGTACAGCCCCGATCACCTCGCCGACGCGCTCGAAGCGGCCCTGGCCTTGCCCGAGGAGGAGCGCGAGGCGCGCATGACGCGCCTGCGCGAGCACGTGCGGACGCACGACGTGCACGCTTGGGCGCAAGGCTTTCTGTCGCGCCTCGCCGAGATCACGTCGTGACGAGCGGCGTCGAAGCGTTGGCAGCCTTGGCGCGAAGGCCGCTCTTGATCGTCCTCGATTACGACGGCACCCTCGCGCCGATCGCGCCGACGCCCGAGGAGGCCGTGCCGGAAGCGGGCGCGCGAGAAGCGGTGGCGGCGCTTTTGGCGGGCGGGCGGCACTTGCTCCGCGTCCTGAGCGGCCGACCGAGCGCGCAGGTGCGGGCCTTTCTGGGATCGCCCGACTTGCCGATCGTGGGCTTGCACGGGCTGGAGTGGCCGGGCGAGGCGTTGCCGCGCGAACACACGCGCACCGTGGCGAAGCTCGCCGCCGCCGTCCCCGACTTCCCGGGGCGGCGCCTGGAGGACAAGGGTGTGACGCTCGCCGTGCATTACCGCGCGACGCCCGACGACCTCGCGGGCGACGTGCAAGCGCGGCTGGAACGTCTGCCCGTGCCCGAGGGGTGGACGCTGCTGCGCGGCAAGCGGGTGGTCGAATTTCGGCCGAGCGGCGCGAACAAGGGCACGGCCGTGATGCGCCTCGCGAGGGACGCTCCCGATCACCTGCCCGTGTACGTCGGCGACGACGTGACGGACGAGGAAGCGTTCGAGGTCTTGGCGGACGTGGGCGGCGTCACGATCAAGGTCGGCGAGGGCGAGACGCGCGCTCGGCACCGCGTGGCGAGTCCGAGTGACGTCGTGACGCTCCTGAGGACGTGGGCGAACGCGCCGAGCGAGGAGGGCGAGCATGGCTGACGAAGGCGCCGTGGACATTCGCTTGCTGGACGTGGACGTGGCGGGACGCGAAGGCGCGGCGAACGTCGTGCGCTTGCGGACCAGCCGAGGCAGCGTCGACACGCGTCTGCACCGACCGGCGAGCGGCCTCGGCGGCGCGGGCGTGCTGTGGGTGTTCGGCGCGGGCGGCGGCCTCGGCGGACCGGCGGGCGGATTGTACGCGCGACTCGCCGACGTCCTCGCGCCGCAGGGCGTGACGTCGCTGCGCGTGGATTACCGCCTCCCGAACCACCTCGTGGAGTGCACGTTGGACGTGCAGGTCGGCGCGGCGTACCTCGAAGCGCTCGGCGTGACGCGCCTCGTGCTCGTCGGACACTCGTTCGGCGGCGCGGTCGTCATCAACGCGGGCGCGAACTGCGACGCGGTGATCGGCGTGGTCGCCCTGAGCAGCCAGACGTACGGCGCGGACGCCGTCGGGAAGCTCAGCCCGCGGTCCCTGCTGCTGCTTCACGGAGAGGCGGACGAGATCTTGTCCGACGCCTGCTCGCGCTTCTTGTTCGAACGGGCGGGCGAGCCGAGGGAGCTGCGCCTCTACCCGGGTTGTCGGCACGGCCTCGACGAGTGTCGAGACGCCGTCGACCGCGATTTGCTGGCGTGGCTGCGACGCACGCTGAACGTCTCCCCTTCCCGCTGATCGAAGGCCGCGCACGAAGCGCCGCTCAAACGAGCCGCAGCACCCGTCCGAAGGGAAACTCGTGGTCGAGCTTGCCGCCCGGAGGTACGGCCCACAAGGTTTCGCCGGACGGCTCGGTCGGCGGGAACGTGCCGTGCCCGTCGGTGAGGTACACGCGAAGCGTCGCGCCGGTCGTCACGTCGAAGAACGGGCGGAAGTCCGTGCCGCCTCCGCCTCGAGGCGTCGGCAAGACGTCTTCCCGATCCGGGTCGTACGGACCGTGCAGCGTGACGTCCGCGTAATACAACTCGGCGCGCACGTGCGGATAGCTGCCGAGGATGCCGCACACCTCGCCGAGGAAGCGCGCGAGGTGCGCGGGCGTCACGCTGCCCGACGTGTCGACGCACAGCGCGACGCGCAAGTCGTGGCTCTCGAGGTCTTCGACGTACAAACCGCGGTGCACGTGACGCCGATCGAAGTCGCCGAAGTCGTCGCGGCTCGGCGTCAGGAAGCGCCACAAGGCGCTGGTCCAATCGACGCTCGGCTCGCTCGACGTCAAGGCGCGGGCGGCTCCGACGGACAGCTCGCCTTGCAGACGCGCCGTCACCGCCGCGTTTTGCAGCGCGCCGCGCCAGAAGGCTTGCAAGTCGGCCGCCTCGTCCACACTTGCTTCGTCCGCGCGGTCGAACAAGTCGCGCGCCTCGTCCGGAAGTCGAAGGCGACCGGGAGCGCTCGGCAGCAACTCGTACACTTCCTCGACGCTGAGGTGCTCCAAGTCTTCGCGCCGCACCGTTCCCTTCGGCAGTCGGTGGCCGTCGCGCACGACGATGCCGTTCACGATGACGTCCGCCGCGACGTTCCAGCGGGTCGGCTCACGTCCGGCAGAGCGGGGAACGTGGCGCAGCGCGGCGTGCAGCACCTCGTGCACGAGCACGCCCGTGAGTTCGTCGTCCGTGATCGTCTCGGCGAAGCGCGGATTGACGTAGACGCGCCGCCCGTCGGTGCAGGCCGTTGGGACGGCGCGGTCCGCGACGCGCTCGGCGGCGCTCGGCTCGGCGTGCAAGGCGAGCACGCCGAAGAAGGGATGGCGGGCGCGCAACAGGATGACGGCGCGTTGCAAGCGCGTTTCGAGCGCTCGGGTCACGACAAGACGTCCGCGTACCGATCCATGAGCGCTTCGAGTTCCGAGTCCGTGGTGAGGAGCGCCGCGAACGCCGCGAAGTGCCCTTCGGCGCGCAGGCGCGGCAGCAGAAGGCTGGCGGTGAGTTGCATCCACTCGGCGTGCGCCGCGCCGATCCACTTCAAGGCGTTGCCCGCTTCGTGCGGCGTGCGGGCGCGCAACGCGAGCGCCGTCGTGATGGCCCAGCGCTCGTCACTGCCGCGCGGAAAGGAAACGCCCGCGCGAGGACCTCGCGCGAGGATCGCCTCCGCGTCCGGCAAGCGGTCGTACACGCGCAAAAACCCCTCGAATTCACCGGCGGCGGCGTTTCCGACGGCGGGCGCGACGCCGAGGCCCGCCGCGTGCAACTGGCCCGCCATCTCCCAGGTGCGCGGACTCGGAAAGGCGAGGTCGGAGCCGTTCATGTCGTGCAGCAGAGCGGGGCGGTACCCCAGGAAGGCGACGACGTGTTCGTGCACGCCGCGCCGCGCCGCGTACGCGCGAAAGTCGCCGAGGTCTTCTTCGAGGTGCAGGTGAATCATGCGGTTCGCGACGGGCCGCGTCATGTCGAACACGGCCGCGCGGTCCTCCTTGCGGTTTCCGGCCGCCCAGATGAACACGCCTTGGGGCACCTCGTAGTCGCCGAGGCGGCGGTCTAGGATGAGTTGCTGCGCGATGCCCTGCATGACGGGCGGCGCCATGTTGAGCTCGTCGAGGAAGAGGATGCCGCGTTCTTCGCGCGGCAGGAACTGCGGCGGCAGCCACCGCGCGACGCCCCGCTCGAGGTCCGGAATGGGGAGGCCGCGCAAGTCGGTCGGCGCGAGTTGGCTGATGCGCGTGTCGAAGACCGGCAGGTCGTGCGCGCGTCCGACGTCGTGCACGATGGCGCTCTTGCCGATGCCGGGCTTGCCCCACAACATGACGGTGAGGTGCAGGCGCCGTTCGATGACGGTGTGAAGGGTTCGTTCGAGTTCACTGGGCTTCATGCGGCTCCTGCGGCGAAGGGAAATCGGGCCTCACGATACGGGAGGCGCCGCCGCGCGACCGGGCGCGCGTCACCATGCCGATCGAGCCCACGGGAGATCATGTCGGTCGTGCGTATTCGGCGCGAAGGCCAACGAATCATGATGAGGGCGGCGCATGCCGACGTCGAGGTGTCGCCGGACGACGTGCGCGACGCGGCGGCGGCCGTGGTGCGCGCCGTCCTCGGCGTCCGCTCGGAAGGCTCTCGGGCGCGGCGGCTGCACATCGGCGCCGGGGAGCACGGCAGCGTCGCGCGGCTCGACGGCGAGGAGCAGACGACGCCGGTCGACGTGGGCGTGGCCGTCGAGTGGCTTCGCGCGCTCGGAGACGCGCCGCTCGCGTGGGACCTCAGGGACGCGTTCGTGTCGTTGCGACTGTGCGGCGTGACCGTGTGGACGGCGGGATCGCGAACGGCGGCGACGTTCGGACTGGCGCTCTCGCTGCCACTGGAGCACGGCGGGGTGTTCTTCGGCGAGGAGGCGCCCTTCGAGGGCGCGTCGCCGACGGCGCTCGTTCCCGAAGGGCATCCGGACGAACCGACCGTGCATCTGCTGGCGTACACGAGGCGGCGGTACGGTCTTCAGCTTCAGGAAGTGGGCCGCGTGCCCGTTCGCGCCGCCGAATTTAGGGCGCTGCATCGGCAGTTGCTGGGCTTGCTGCGCGCCTTGACGCTGGAGCAGCCGCAAGCGGCGGGCGCCTTGCGCACCCTCGAAGCGCTCGGTCGGTGAAGCGCCCGGATTCACTCGCGAGGCGGGGCGCGCCGTCGGCGGGGTGGGGGGTGCTCCTCGTTCGGAGCTTTCCAAGACGGACTTGGCGCGGGCGTGGGCTGTGCGTCGGGCACTTGGAGCAGCAGGGGGCGCAGCAAGGCCCGCAGGGCCGAGTCGTTCGGAGCGTAGACGAGCAGGCCGGTGGAACTCGGCAGGACGCGAGCGCCTCGAAAGCGCCACTCTTGGCCGTCGTGTCGCGCGAAGGCGTCGAGGGCGCTGCGAACGTCGGCCGCGTCGCGTAGGGCGTGCACGAGGGGAAACGTGGCGAGCAAGGTCGCCTGAGCCTTCCAAGGCGCGCCCGCCGGAAACTCACGGTGCAACAGCGAGAAGTGCGGGTCGTCTCGCCACGACAGGTGCGCGGCGCTCACGTCGGCGGGTTTGGCGCGCCGAACGCTCGCGATCACGGCGTCGTCTCCTTCGAGCAGTGCCCGCGCGACCACGGTGTTCTCCACGCCGAACCCCGCATGGTACGTCACTCGCCACGGCCGTCCGGCGAGACGGCCCGACACCACGAACACGGGGCGGCCTTCGAGGGCCGCGTGCAGCAACGCTTGCAAGGAAGACAGCAATTCCAAGTGCATACCCGCTCCTCGCTACGAGGCGTCCTCGCGCCGCACTTCGGCGAGGCGGACGGCTCGCCCGACATGCACGCGGCGGCCACGATCCATGACCACGTTTCGCCTGTCGAGGAGAATACGTTCCGCGGTGAGACGGAGGAAGCCGATCGAGAGACTGGGCGGGAGCGCCTTGCCCGCGCCGACGAAAGCAATGTTCTCCCCCGCCGGCACGTCGAGCGTCCGCGGCGCAGAGCGACGTTGAAACGCGTCGGTCAGGGCGCCGTCCCGTTCAGTCGGCGCGGAGACTTCAGGCGTGAGGACGCTCGTCGTGCGCGAGAAGCGAGGACACGAGATCATGGGTTCATCCTGCGGAGCGACGCGCCGCCATGATGAGCCCGCGCGTCGCTCCGCCCCACCGATTCTTGAGCGTGCGCGGCACCCGCCCGACTTCTCCTCCGAGTCTGAAGACGCCTTGCAGGGAGTCGAGGGGCGTTCACAGCGGCGCGGGAAACTGTAGGCACACGAGGAGGACCGCCATGACGCTCGAAGGAGACTTCCATCCCGAGCCGGACACGACCGCCGACCGCGTCTTCGATCCGGCCGCCCGCGACTTCTACGTGCGAACGCTTCAGGAGTTGCGGCGCGCCGAGGTTCCGTTCCTGCTCGGCGGCGCGTACGCGCTCGCTCGATACACGGGCATCGAACGGCACACGAAGGACCTCGACGTGTTCGTGCGACCCGAGGACGCTCGGCGAACGCTCGACGCCTTGGCGCGCGCGGGCTACGAAACCGACCTCACCTTTCCGCACTGGCTCGGCAAGGCGCACCGCGGCCGGGAATTCATCGACGTGATCTTCTCGGGCAGCAACGGCGTGGGACGCGTGGACGACGCTTGGTTCGAGCATGCCGTGCACGACGAGGTGTTCGGCGAGTCCGTCTCGCTGTGCCCCGCCGAAGAGATGATTTGGCACAAAGCCTACGTGCAGGAACGCGAGCGTTTCGACGGCGCGGACGTCGCGCACCTGCTGCGCGCACGCGCCGACCGCCTCGACTGGGACCGCCTCGTCTCTCGCTTCGGACCCCACCGGCGGGTGTTGCTCGCTCACCTCGTGCTGTTCGGCTTCATCTACCCCGGCGAGCGACACCGGGTTCCCGAGGCGTTGCTCGCCCGTCTGCTCGACGAGGTGCGGGCGGAGGCGGTCGAACGAATCGAAAGCGACGAGTGCGGCGGTCCCATTTTGTCGCGCGCGCAGTACTTGAGCGATCTCGAAGACGGCGCGTTGCGCGACGCGCGCGTCACGGGCGGGTACATGACGCCAAGCGACGTCGCGCAGTGGACGGCCGCCATCGACCGCGAGGATTGAAGCTCGCCTCGCTCTCATTCACTCTCGGAGGACCTTTATGCCAAGAGACACCGTCCGAATCGCCGCCGTGAGCGACGTGCACTGCACCACGTCGTCGCGGGGCGCGTTGCAACCGCTGTTCGCGCACATCGCCGAGCACGCCGACGTGCTGCTGCTGCCCGGCGACCTCACGGACTACGGCACGCCTGACGAAGCGCGCGTGCTGCTCGACGAGCTCGCCGGAATCCGCTTGCCGACGCTCGCCGTGCTCGGCAACCATGACTTCGAAAGCGGGCGGCAAGACGAAGTGCGGGCCGTGCTGAGCGAAGGAGGCGTCAAGGTGCTCGACGGCGACGCCTACGAAGTGCACGGCATCGGGTTCGTGGGCGTCAAGGGCTTCGCCGGAGGCTTCGGCGGGGCGGCGCTGGGCGCGTGGGGCGAGCGAACCGTCAAGGCGTTCGTGCAAGAAGCGCTCGACGAAGCTCGGAAGTTGGAGGCCGCCCTCGATCGGCTGCACGTGTCGCAGAAGGTGGCGATGCTTCACTACGCGCCCGTTTCCGAGACCGTGGAAGGCGAGCCGATCGAGATCTTCGCGTTCTTGGGTTCGAGTCGGCTCGAAGAGCCGCTCGAACGTCATCCGGTCGCGGCGGTGGTGCACGGGCACGCGCACGCGGGAAGTCCGCAAGGGCGAACGCGCGGGGGCGTCCCGGTGTTCAACGTGGCGCTTCCCTTGATGCGCCGCGTGCATCCCGACGCGCCTTACCGCGTGATCGAGCTTCGGCCCGACGGGTCGAGCGCCGAGCGTTGAAGCTCGGCGCTCTTTAGGCGAACGGTTGCTCTCGGCCGTACCACGCGAACGGGGCGGTCGGGGCGCGCTCGCCTTCGGTCGCGCGACGGACGCGGCGCAGTTCGATTCGGGCGCGGTCGAGCAGGACTTGAAGCTCGTCGGGCTTCGCCGCGCCGCGCGTCAAGTCCTGCAGGAACGCCGCGAAGGCCGTGTCGATGTCTTGAACGCGCTTCACGACGTCCTCCAAGAGGCTCGAGTCGAGATCGGAGCGCTCGAGCGCTTCCTTCCAAGTCGCCCGCAAGGTGCCGAACAATTCTTCGATCGCTGCTTCGACGTTGTGCATATGCACGATGGTAGTCGCGCTTCTCGCTTCGAACGTTCGCTCGCCCTTCACCAAAAGTGAAGCCTTCGGACGCGCCGCGCCGCCGTTGGCGTGGGCTCGGCCGACGATCGAACTTGGAAGTGTCGCCGTCACGACCAACCCGAGCGTCCCGATCTTCGAAGCGCGTGGTCGGCGCGGGTGGAGCCGCCCAGGGAAGAAGTCCGAATCGAGGCGCCGCTCGACGAGTGCGAGCACGAACGCGTGATTCGCTCAGGACGTGGGCCGAGGGCGCGAACGTACGGCTTGCTCGGCCGCGCGGCGCACGCGCGCCAAGAGGGAGCGTTCGCGGGAGAGAAAGCGGGAGGTGGGAAGTTGCACCCCGATCGCCGCGACGACGTCCCCGTCGTGCACGAGCGGCACCCCGAGCGCGCAGTAACCGGAGATCCACTCCTCGACGGCGTGGGCGAAGCCTTGCTGCCGCACGCGGGCGAGCTCACCTTGCCATTCGTCGAGGGTGGTGATGGTGCTCGGCGTGAACTTCACGAACGTCGGAGGAGGCAGATCGGCGTGCGCGTAGAGGATCTTGCCGGCGATCGTCGCGTTGGCCGGCAGCACGAAGTCGGTCTGCAAGGCGTCGGGTGGAGCGTCGGGGTCGCCGAGGGCGCGGTTGATGCACACCACGCGGGCATCTTCGAGGACGCACAGGAAACCGAGCGAGTTCGTGGCGAGGGCGAGATCGGCGAGCGCGGTTCTCGCGGGCGTGAACCACGGAAGGCTGGCCGTGAGCTCGGCGCCGAGTTCCGCCAAGTTCCAGCTCAGGCGGTAGCGGCCCTTGGAAGTGCGGCGCAGGAACCCGGCGGCGGCGAGGCTCGAGAGGTAAGCGTGCGTGGTGGCGCGCGCCAAACTTAGGTGAGCGGCGAGGTCGCGAACGCCCCACTCGGGCGCCTTGGCAGTGAACGACCTCAGGATCGACGCGGCCTTTTCGAGCGAGCGGACTTCCACCCTTCGAGTCTAGCGTCCAGCATGGCTGGACGCTCTGCTTGAGGGCGCGCGCCGCACGAACGACACTGAAGGCATGACGACCTCCCCGATCGTGCGAGCGCCGCGCGGCGCGACGCGCACCGCCAAAGGCTGGATTCAGGAAGCGGCGAAGCGCATGTTGATGAACAACCTCGACCCCGAGGTCGCCGAGCATCCCGAGCAGCTCGTCGTGTACGGCGGGCGCGGCAAGGCGGCGCGTGACTGGCCGAGCTTTCACCGCATCGTCGAGACCCTCGACCGACTCGAGAACGACCAGACGTTGCTGGTGCAGTCGGGCAAGCCCGTGGCGGTCGTGGGAACGCACGACCTCGCGCCGCGCGTGCTCATCGCGAACTCCAACCTCGTGCCGAACTGGGCGACGTGGGAGACGTTCGACCGACTGGAGAAGGCGGGCCTCATGATGTACGGGCAGATGACGGCCGGCTCGTGGATCTACATCGGCACGCAGGGCATCTTGCAAGGCACGTACGAGACGTTCGCCGCCGCGGGACGCAAGCACTTCGGCGGCAGCTTGAAAGGCACCCTGACGGTCACGGCGGGGCTCGGCGGCATGGGCGGCGCCCAGCCGCTCGCCGTGAAGCTTGCCGGCGGCGTGAGCATCAACGTGGAAATCGACCCGACGCGCATCCAAAAGCGTCTCTCGACGCGGTACGTCGACACGGTGGCCGCCAACCTCGACGAGGCGCTTCGCCTCGCCAGGGAGGCCAAGCGCGAGGGGCGCGCCCTAAGCATCGCGCTTCTCGGAAACGCGGCGGACGTCTTGCCGGAACTCGTGCGGCGCGGCGTGACGCCCGACCTCGTGACGGACCAGACGAGCGCGCACGATCCCCTGTACGGTTACGTGCCGTCGGGACGCGACGACGAGGACCTCGCGGCCTTACGGCGTCAAGATCCCGACGAGTACTTGGCGCGGGCCCAAGAGTCGATCGCGCGGCACGTCTCGGCGATCACGGAATTGCAGCGACGAGGCGCCGTGGCGTTCGATTACGGCAACAACTTGCGCGAGCAAGCGAGGCTCGCGGGCGTGACGGACGCTTTCTCGTACCCGGGGTTCGTGCCCGCGTTCATCCGCGATTCCTTTTGCGAGGGCCGCGGTCCGTTCCGCTGGGTGGCGCTCAGCGGCGACGAGGCGGATATTCGCGCGACGGACGAGGCGCTACTGAAGCTTTTCGCGCACGACGAGCGCTTGCAGTCGTGGCTGACGTACGCCGCGTCTCAAATCGCCTTCCAGGGCCTTCCGGCGCGGATTTGCTGGCTGGGCTACCGCGAGCGCGACCTCGCGGGACGGCTGTTCAACGAGATGGTGGCGGACGGACGCCTCAAGGCGCCCGTCGTGATCGGCCGCGACCATCTCGACGCCGGCTCGGTCGCCAGTCCGTACCGCGAAACGGAAGCGATGCTCGACGGTTCGGACGCCGTGTCGGACTGGCCGCTGTTGAACTTCGGCGTGGGCATCGCGTCGGGAGCGGGCTGGATGAGCTTTCACCATGGTGGCGGCGTCGGCATGGGCTACAGCCAGCACTCCGGTTTGGTCGCGGTGGCCGACGGGAGCGAGGAGGCGGCGTTCCGACTGTCGCGCTGCCTCACGAACGATCCCGCCATGGGCGTCGTGCGGCACGCCGACGCGGGATACGACCTCGCCGTGGACGTCGCGAAGCAGCGCGGGCTGGACTTGCCGAGCCTCGGCGTGAAGGACCGCGCGTGACGCACCCTCCGTACGGCGGCGTCGCGACCTTCGCGCGCGCGCCGCTCGTGGAGCCGAGCGGCGCGTGGCGAGCGGACGTCGGCGTGCTCGGCGTGCCCTTCGACCTCGCCTTGGGCTTCCGGCCCGGCGCCCGCTTCGCGCCGAGAGCGATTCGCGAGGCGAGCTTGCGGTACGCGCCGACGGGCGAGGGCTTCTACGACTTGACGACCGACTCGTTTCGCCTCGCGGGCGCGACGTTCGCCGACGCCGGGGACGTCGTCATGCCGACGTTGAGAGACGACCTCGTTCGCGAGCGAACGACCGACGCGGCGCGGCAAGTGCGGGCGAGGTGCCGCGTGCCGGTGTTCCTCGGCGGGGATCACAGCGTCTCGTTTCCGCTGCTGCGGGCGTTCGACGACGTCGAGGAGTTGCACGTCGTGCAGCTCGACGCGCACCTCGACTTCACGCACGAGCGCGGCGACTCGACGTTCAGCAACTCCAGCCCGTTTCGCCGAGCGGCGGAAAGCATGCCGAACCTCTCGCACATCTCGACGCTCGGACTGCGCGGCTTGCGCTTCGATCCGGAAGCGGTGCGCGCCGCGAAGGCGAGGGGACACGCCCTCGTGACGATGACGAGCGTGCGAGAACGCTTCGAGGACGTCTTGGCGAGCTTGCCGACCGGGAAGCTCGTGTACGTCAGCGTGGACGTCGACGCCTTCGATCCGGCCGTCCTGCCCGGCACGAGCAGCCCCGAACCGGACGGATTCACGTACGACGTCGCCATGAAGGTGCTGCGTCACGTCGCGCGGTCGAACCGCGTCGTGGGACTCGACGTCGTGGAGCTCGCTCCGAACCTCGACCCGTCGGGTCGCAGCGAGCTTCTCGCGGCGCGGCTCGTCGTCGAGACGTTGTGCGAGGTGCTGGCGTGAGCTCGCTGTTCACGAACATCTCCGAGGTCGTCACGCCGACGCTCGGCGCGAAGCGCGGGCGGGCCATGCGCGACCTCACGGTGACGCGAGACGCGGCGATGCTCGTGGAAGGTGGCCGCGTCGTTTGGATCGGCGCGAGGAAGGACGCGCCGATCGGGCACGCGGAGCGCGACCTTGGCGGCGTGGCGGTCGTCCCGGGCCTCGTCGATCCGCACACGCACCTCGTTTGGGCCGGCAACCGCCTCGCCGACTTCGAAGCGAGAACGTCCGGCGTCACGTACGAGGAGATCTTGAGGCGCGGCGGCGGCATTCGCTCGACGGCGGCGGCGACGCGGGCGGCGAGCGAGGAGGCGCTCGTGGCCAGTTCGCGGCCTCGCCTGACCGCCCTCGCGGCGTCGGGCGCGACGACGATCGAAATCAAGAGCGGGTACGCCCTCGACGTGGACGGCGAGTTGAAGATGCTGCGCGCCATTGGCGCGTTGCGCGATTCGTCTCGCGTCACGGTCACGCCGACGCTGCTGCTGCACGTGCCGCAAGGCGACCGCTCGGCGTACTTGCGCGACGTGTGCGAACCGCTCGTCGAGATCGCCGCGCGCGAAGGACTCGCCGAGGCCGTGGACGTCTTTTGCGAGCGCGAAGCGTTCACCGTCGAGGAGACGGCTCGGCTGTTCGACGCGGCCCGCCGAGCGGGCTTGCGGGTGAAGTTGCACGCGGACCAGTTTCACGCGATCGGCGGCACGAAGCTCGCGTGCGACGCTCGCGCGTCCAGCGTCGATCACCTCGAGGCGAGCGGGAGCGCGGAAATTCGACTTCTCGCCGAGAGTTCCACGGTCGCGACGATTCTGCCGGGCGTGAGCTTGCACCTCGGCTTGCCGTCCGCGCCCGGACGGGCCCTCGTCGACGCGGGCGCCGTCGTCGCCGTGGGCACGGACGCCAACCCCGGAAGCTCTCCGCTGCTGAGCGCGCCGCTCGCGCTCGCGCTCGCGGTGCGCCTGAACGGATTGACGCCGAGCGAAGCGCTCACGGCGGGAACCGTGAACGCCGCCGCGGCGCTGGACTTGCACGACCGAGGCGCCCTCGCGCCAGGATGCAAGGCGGACTTTCTCGCCTTGCGCTCCGACGATTGGCGAGACCTCGTGTACATCCTCGGCGCGTCCCCGGTGAGGGACGTGTTCGTGAACGGCGAAGTATTGGAGGCTGACGTATGATCCTCGACCAGCACTTGTCCCTCGGCGACTTCGAGCGCGTCGTGCGCGGCGGCGAACAAGTCACCCTCTCTCCCGCCGCCCGCGGGCGCATTCGCGCGTCGCGAGCCGTCGTCGACCGCATCGTGGAAGGTGACCGCAGCGTGTACGGCGTCAACACGGGCTTCGGAAAGCTCGCGACGACGCGCGTGAGCACCGAACGCCTCCAAGAATTGCAGCGCAACCTCATCGTGTCGCACGCGATCGGCGTCGGCGCGCCCCTGCCGAGGGAAGTGGTTCGCGGCATGCTGCTGCTGCGCGCGCAGTCGCTCGCGCTCGGCGCGTCGGGCGTGCGCGAGGACGTCGTGGAGCGTCTGCTGACTCTGCTCAACGAGAACGCCCTTCCCGTCGTGCCCGCGCAAGGATCGGTGGGCGCGAGCGGGGATCTCGCTCCGCTCGCGCACGTCGCCCTCGCCCTCATCGGCGAAGGCGAGATGACGTTCGGCGGCGAGACGCGAAACGCGGCGAGCGTCCTGAGCGACCTTCGCCTCGAACCGCTCGTGCTGCGCGCCAAGGAAGGGCTCGCGCTCATCAACGGTACGCAGCTGATGGGCAGCTTGTTGGCGTTGAGCGTGCTGGACGCCAAGCGTCTCTTGGCCGTCGCCAACGTCGCGGCCGCCACCACGGTCGAGGCGATGCGGGGCAGTCACACGCCCTTTCGCGACGACCTCGTGCGGCTGCGGCCGCATCCCGGCGCCCTCGCGGTCGCCGCGGAGATGCGCGAGCTTTTGCGCGATTCGCAAATCGCGCCTTCGCACGCCGATTGCGGACGCGTGCAAGACGCGTACAGCTTGCGCGCCGTTCCGCAAGTGCACGGCGCGACCTTCGACGTCGTCGAGCAGACGGCGCGCGTCCTCGCAATCGAGTTCGGCTCCGTCACGGACAACCCGCTCGTCTTGCCGTCGGGCGAGGTGTTGAGCGGCGGGAACTTTCACGGGCAGCCTCTCGCCCTCGCGGCGGACGCCCTCACGGTCGCCGTGGCCGAGCTCGCGTCCATCTCCGAGCGGCGCGTCGAGCAGCTTCTCAATCCGTCCTTGTCGGGACTTCCGGCCTTCTTGGCGCGCGAGCCCGGCGTGAGCAGCGGCTTGATGATCGCGCAGTACACGGCGGCGGCCCTCGTGAGCGAGAACAAGGTGTTGTCGCATCCGGCGAGCGTCGACTCCATCCCGACGAGCGCGAACCAGGAAGATCACGTCTCGATGGGCGCGCACGCCGCGAGGAAATTGCGTGACGTCTTGGAGAACACCTTCACGGTTCTCGCGATCGAGTTGCTGTGCGGCGCGGCGGCCCTCGACTTCCAGCCGCTCGCGCCCGGCCGGGGTGTGGAAGCGGCGCGGCGTCGTTTGCGTGAAGTCAGCGCGCCGTTCGACGCGGATCGGTACTTCAAGCCCGACCTCGACCGTGTACGCGCATTGGCGTACGGAGGGGCGCTTCTCGACGCCTCGGAGGTCGTCTCCTTGTAGATTGGCGTCATGCACCTGACCTGTGTGAACGTCGCCCAACCCCGAGAACACGAAATCAGCGGCAAGCCCGCGGTGACGGGCATCTTCAAGGTGCCGCAGGTCGGGTCGGTGTTCGTCGGCACGCTCGGCCTCGCGGGAGACTTCGTGGGCGACACGAAGCACCACGGCGGACCCGATCAAGCCGTGTACGTGTACTCGACCGCCGATTACGACGTGTGGTCCGAGCGGCTCGGCGAAGCGCTGGCGCCCGGGACGTTCGGCGAGAACCTCACCTTCACGACCTTCGGCGAAGGCGAGGTTCGCATCGGGGATCGCTACAAGATCGGGGACGTCGTGCTGGAAGTGACGTGTCCGCGCATTCCATGCGACACGCTCGCGGCGCGCATGAACGACCTCGCCTTCGTGAAGAAGTTCCGCGAGGTGGGCCGCCCCGGTTTCTACGCCCGTGTGCTGAGCGAAGGCCGCGTCGAGGCGGGCATGCCGATCGAGAAGGCTCATTCGACCGACTTCCCGACGATCGGCGAGGCGTTCGAGTTGTGGTTTCAAAAAGCGCCCGACTTGTCCGAGGTGCGCCGCATGTTGAGCGCCCCGATCGCCGAGCGGGGCCGCAAGGACTGGGAAGAGTACCTCGCGCAGAAAGCCTGAGGAGCCTTCGCTCACGGTGAGCCTTCACCGCGCGTGCTAGCGTAGCAAGCATGTTCGAGGCCCTCGGAAACAAACTGCAAGACATCCTGGAGAACTTGCGCAAGTCCAGCAAGCTCACGGAGAGTCAAGTCAAGGAGGCCATGCGAGAAATTCGCAAGGCCCTCTTGGAGGCGGACGTGAACTTCGGCGTCGCGAAGGACTTCGCGGCGCGCGTGTCGGAAAAAGCTGTCGGGCAAGACGTCTTGTCGAGCCTCAACGCGGGACAGCAAGTCGTGAAGATCGTGCACGACGAGCTCATCGAGACGCTCGGCGGCAAGGCCATGCAGCCCAACCTCAAAAACGAGGGCAACGTGTGGTTCCTCGTCGGGTTGCAAGGCGCGGGCAAGACGACGAGCGCGGGCAAGCTCGCCAACCTCTACAAAAGCAAGGGGCGGCGCGTGCTGCTCGTCGCCGCCGACACGCAACGTCCGGCGGCGCGCGAGCAGTTGCGCACGCTCGGCCAGCAAGTCGGCGTGCCCGTGCTGGAAGTCGCCGACAACGAGCCGCCCCAGGAAACCAGGCGGCGCGTCGACGAGTTCTTGCAGCGCGACTACCGCGACCTCGTCATCGTGGACACGGCGGGCCGTCTGCAAATCGACTTGCCGCTGATGGATCAACTCGCCGCCCTGCAAGACGCGATGCAGCCGACGGAATCGATGCTCGTCGTGGACGCCATGACGGGTCAGGAAGCCTTGAACGTCGCCAAGACCTTCGACGAGCGCGTGAATCTCAGCGGCCTCGTCATGACGAAGATGGACGGTGACGCGCGCGGCGGCGCCGCCCTCTCGGCGCGCTTCGTGACGGGCAAGCCGATCTACTTCGCGGGCGTGTCCGAGAAGCTCGCGGGGCTCGAGCCGTTCTATCCCGACCGCGTGGCGGGCCGCATCCTCGGGATGGGCGACGTCTTGAGCCTCATCGAGCGCGCCCAGCAAGCCGACATCGAAGCGACCATGCCGAAGAAGCCCGGCGAGTTCGACCTCGAAGATCTCCTGAATCAACTGCGTCAAATTCGCAAGATGGGCCCGTTGGGCGACCTTATCAAGATGATTCCGGGAATGAGCAAGATGCTGCCGGCGGAATTCAACGTCGACGAGAAGCAAATTCAAAAAATCGACGCGATGATCTCGTCCATGACGATGAAAGAGCGGCGCGATCCGAAGATCATCAACGGTTCGCGGCGCAAGCGCATCGCCAAAGGCGCGGGCGTGCAAGTCGCGGACATCAACCGTCTCCTGAAGATGCACGAGCAGATGAAGGACATGATGAAGATGCTGCAGAAGATGGGCATGGGCGGCAAAGGCGGCAAGATGCCGAAGATGCCGCCGATGGGTCCGAGCATGCGCCCGCCCAAGGCGTGACGCTCAAGGCAAGCGGGGCGACCGAAGGGTCGCCCCGCTTGCCGTTGCTCACGGTCGGCTGGTAAGGTCACTCATGCGAACCATTCCGCTCGGAACCAGCGATTTGAACGTTCCCGTCGTCGCCGTGGGCTGCATGCGCCTCAACTCCCTGGACGCCGACGAGGCGAAGCGGTTCGTGCATGCCTCGCTCGACCAAGGCGCGAACTTCTTCGATCACGCCGACATTTACGGTGGGGGACGCTGCGAGGAGATCTTCGCGGACGCCATCGACATGAGCCCGAGCGTGCGCGAATCGGTCATCTTGCAGTCGAAGTGCGGCATTCGAAAAGGCATGTTCGACTTTTCCAAGGAGCACATCCTCACGTCCGTGGACGGCATCCTCAAGCGCCTTCGCACCGATTACCTCGACGTGCTGCTGTTGCACCGTCCCGACGCGCTCGTCGAACCCGAAGAGGTCGCCGAGGCGTTCGACGAACTCGAACGCGCGGGCAAGGTGCGTCACTTCGGCGTGTCCAATCAAAACCCACGGCAAATCGAGCTTCTGAAGAAGTTCGTGCGCCAACCGCTCGTCGCGAACCAGCTTCAACTCAGCATCACGAACGCCACCATGATCACGCGCGGGTTCAACGTGAACATGGAGAACGACGCGGCGCTCGACCGTGACGGCGGCATTCTCGATTACTGCCGCCTGCACGACATCACCGTCCAACCTTGGTCGCCCTTTCAGTTCGGTTTCTTCGAAGGCGTGTTTCTCGGCAGCGACAAGTTCCCCGAGCTCAACGCGAAGATCGACGAGGTCGCCGCGGCGCACGGCGTCACGAATACCACCATCGCCATCGCTTGGCTGCTGCGCCACCCGGCGCGTATGCAGCCTGTGACGGGCACGACGAACGTCGAGCGTCTGCGCTACTGCTGCAAGGCGAGCGAGGTGCACCTTTCGCGCGAGGAGTGGTACGGGATTCTACGCGCCGCAGGAAACGTCTTGCCGTGAGCAGGCATCGTCGTTGCGAACGAGCAGTTCACGCGGACAGATGAGCGACGCGGCGCGCACCGGCCCGCCGCGTCGCGTCACGAGGTGGGCGAACACGCGCCGTTGCTCGTCGGAGGTGTTCACGAAAAACGTCAGCGCGTACTGCGCTTCGTGTCCCGCCGCCTCGTGATCGTCGAGCACGGCGTGCGCGTGGGCGACGACCTCGGCGACCGTGTCGAACTCCGCCTCGCCCCGGTCGATCAGCACGTACGGTCGGCCCGGCCCCTTCGTTCGACGCCACACGCGGAAGGTCACGGCGAAGCGCGATACGGCTCGGTCCGTCGGCAAGTTCACACGCGCGATGAACGTCGGAATGGCGGACTGTTCGAATTCGGTGAGCGTCAGGATCGACGCCGGATGCAGTGCGAGCTTCATCGTCCCTCCCTGCCCGTCGGCCTCATGTTCTCAGTGTGCGTCAAGATGAACGCCTCGGGAAGCGCAATTGCCGAGCATCGTACGACACGCGACAGTCGGTACCGCGAACGTCTCGCCGAATTTGTCATGGTGTTGTTAGAGACCGACCCATAGCATATGGCGTGCTGACGAACGTTGCGGAGCAAAAGCGAGCGATTTCCGAGCTGATCGAGGTCGCGCAGTTCGAGGTCGCGGCTTGCCCGCACGTCGACGAAGATACACGCGCCGAGTTGCTGTTGTGCTTGGACGACGTGCGAGGCGAACTCACGAAGTCCACGAGCGTGCGGTACGCCCTTTGCCTCAAGGCCGTGGTCGAACTCGTCCTCGACGATCTGGGACTCGATGACGTGGAGACTCGAGTGTCGAACGATTCGGGACCGATCGTGTGAAGGCGCGAAGACGAACCGCTTGAAGGTCCGACTCGCCGCGCCGAGCGTTGAGCGTTAGGCGAAGCCCCGTTCGATCGCCGATCGAGTTGCGCCGTCACGCTCAGCTTCGAGAAGATGGACCGAACGTGGCCGCTGACGGTGTGGGCGCTCGGGCCGAGGGACGCCGCGATCTACCCGTGCGTCAGGCCACGCACGAGCAGGCTCACCCCCTCCTGTTCTCACGGCGTGAAGTGCGCGCCCGAGGTGCCGAGGCGACTGGAACCCGTTTCCTCGGCGCGGGCGCGCCTCCTCCCGCGCTCCAGCCGCTCGCCCACTCGCGTCCACGGGTTCGAGGGCGTCCAACTCCAATCCTTGCGAGGGAAGCGCCAGCGGACCGAGCGTGAACTTGTGCTCGCTCGACAACCGCAGGGGCGCGCGACTCGTCGCCAGCAAGCCGTCGACGAACTCGGCGGCGGCGTCCAGCAAGTGCTCGAGGTTGTCGAGCACGAGCAGGGCGGACCGCCGAGGAATTCCGCGAGCCGTTTGAGGTCTCCGGCGACTCCATCGAAGCTCAGCGTGCGCGCCACTTCCGAGACGATGAGCCACGACTCTTGCAAAGCGATGCGCGCCTCGGCGTCCTGAAGGCGCCGAGGCACAGATGTCGGGCGGCGACGCTCCCCGGACCCCCTTCATTCGTGGGGGGGGTCAGCTCGACATCGAGGCGGTGCCACCACACGTTCGTGGCATGCGAAGAGCCTCCCATAGCAACTAACCTGGGCGCATCGAAGGAACGCGGTCCATCGGCGACCGACGTTTCACCGAAAGGAGATCGATGAAGCACCTTGCCCTTCGCGTTTCCCTGACTCTCGCCGCCGCGAGCGCGCTCGCGGCGCCCGCCTCGGCCGCCGCTCCCGCCGGAATGATCGGCGCGTGGATGTACAGCGCCACGAGCGGCACGACCTACGTGGACTCCGCGACAGGCTCCTCCGGCGCTCCGAGCGGCGTCGGCCTGTTCTACAAGTTCAACGCGGACGGCACGTACGCCTACGCGTACCGAGAAGCGGTCACGACCTACAACTGCACCACGATCTTCCTCGTGTACAAGGAAGGCCGATTCGACGTCGCCGGGGCGAAGCTCGTCTTGCATCCCGCCCAGGGTCGAGCGACGTACACGGCGAGTTGCAGCCCCAGCCTCGACAGCGACCGGTTTTTACGGCCCGACGAACTCGCGGACGACGTGTACACCTGGAAGCTCAAGGCGAATCCCGACGGAGCGGGCCGCCTGTTGAACCTCACGACGCCCGCGGGCGCCACGGGCGACTTGCGCCCGATGTGAACGTCCTCGAAGCGGACCGTGGCGCCTGTGCGGCGATCGGTCCGCTTTCGGCTTTCGCGTTACTTCTCGCTCTTCGTCGCCTTCGACTTGCCCGCTCGGTTGAGGAACACGGCCCGGCGTACGAGCGCTTGGAAGGCGACCTCGTCGATCTCGTCTTCTCGGCGAATGTCGATGGCGCGGCGCGCGTTACCCTTCAAGCTGGCGTTGAACAGCCCCGCGGGATCGTCGAGCGACGCTCCCTTGGGAAAGGTGAGCTTGACGACCTCCTTGTAGGATTCGCCGGTGCAAATGATGCCGTCGCGTGACCAGACGGGCGTCGTCCACTTCCATTCCTCGACGACGTCACCGTCGGCGTCCTTGATGAGCTCGCGCACGCGCCTCAAGGTGTCGGCGCGCCAATCGCCGAGTTCGGCGATGCGCCGTGAAATGAGCTCCGAGGCTGACTCGTTCGTCATGGGGTCATCTTAACCGCCGAACGCCTCAAGGTCTGTCGTTCCCCGTGACTTCCTCGGCGGGAACGAGCCCTTGCTGCAAGGCGAGCCGAACGGCGAGAACGCGGCTTCCGACGCCAAGCTTCGAGAAGATCGTGCGCAAGTGGGCGTTCACCGTCGGCAAGGAGATGCCGAGCGCGTCCGCGACGCGGCCGTTCGTCGCGCCGCGCGCGACGAGGGCGAGCACTTCTCGCTCGCGCGCCGTCAAGGCCGTGAGATCGGTGTCCGACCGAGCGGGCGGCTGGCGCGTCGGAGGTTCCTTCGCCAAGCGCTCGAGGCCTTGATTGGCGTCGCGCACGAACTGCACGATGTGGCCGACGCCGAGGCCGTCACGCATCAGCAAGAACAAGCGCTGCGCTTCCGCCGTGTCGCCACGCTTCTCGGCGAGGCGCGCCTTCGTCTCCATGATGCCTGCGAGGATGTGAGGCCCGCGCATCTCGACGGCCTTGTCGTGAGCGCGGCGCAAGAAGGCTTCCGCTTCGTCGAGGCGGTTCGTGGCGAGCGCCCACTCGGCGAGGCAGTGTTCGACGTTGAGCATCAAGGTCGCGAGCGGCAAGCCGTCGAGGAGCTCGCGCGCTTCGGTCAACGGCGCGAGCGCTTCCGGCGCGCGGTGCAAACGAATGAGCGACCATGCGTAGTACACGTTGCACGTCACGACCAAGCGAATGTTCGGAAAGTCGCGCGCTTCTTCGCGAACGCTTTCGATGAGCGCGAGCGCCTCGGGAAAGCGGCCGACGCTGTCGATGTGCGCGGCGAGAACGATCGAGGCGTCGAGACGTCCCTCGGCGTCCCCTCGACGCGTGCACCGCGCCAGGACGTCTCGAAACTGCGCTTCCACTTCTTCGGGCGGGGCCCCGCTCATTCGCGCGATTCGCGAGGAGCGCAGCAGGCAAGTCGTCAAGAACGCCTCGTCACCCGATCGCTCGGCGAGTTCGCGCGCCTGCTCGCTCATGCGAAGGGCCACGTCGAACTCCCCTTGCTCCAAGGCGAAGGTGCCGATGACGCTTCGCAGTTCGGCCTCGGCGCGATCGTCGGTCTCGACGAGGCGAGCGAGCGTCGACTCCGCCCACAACCGCCCTTCGGCCCGCGTGCCACTTCCGACGAGTTGCCAGAAGTTGAACAAGCCGCTCACGAAGCGCACGGCGAGGTTCACGGCGTTCGAGGAGATCACCCAGTCGAGCGCCGCGCGAAGATGCGGATACGTTCGCTCTACCCACGTGAAGTAGGCGCGGACGCCCGTTCTGCTCACGCTTCGAGCGGCGACGTGTCGCTCGAGTTCGGCGAGGTAGTACGCCGCGTGCGCTTGACGCGTCGCCTCCTCCAAGCCGCGCGCGCCGAGCTTTTCAGCCGCGTACTCGCGCACGGGTTCGAGGAGCGTGAAGGCGTCGCCGTCGAGCGCGCGCACGAGCCAGTGGTGTTCGACGAGGGCCGCCAGCACGTCGAGCCGCGCGACTTCACCGAGCGCGCCCGACGCTTCGTCGAGCGTGAACGTCGCCGGGAATACCGCGAGGCGGTCGAGCAAGTCCTGTTCCTCGTCCGACAGCAGCGCGTAACTCCAGTCGAGCGTGGCCCGCAGCGTCTGTTGACGTGGCGGAAGATCGCGCGGTCCGCGCGTCAGGACCTCGAGGGGCGCGTCGAGTGCCTGACACAGCGCGTCGAGGGACATCAAACGCATTCGGGCCGCCGCGAGTTCCAAGCCGAGCGGCCAACCGCCGAGGCGCGTCACGACGTTCGCGACGAGTTCCAAGGCTTGAGGCGTCCAAGCGGTGCGTGGACCGACTTGCGACGCGCGACGCACGAACAACGCCACGGACGGCACGGCGAGCAAGCCTTGAGGCGACGAACGGTCCGTGGCCGTCGGCAAGGCGAGCGGTCCGAGCGGCACTTCGTGCTCGCCGCTCAATTGCAGCGGGGCGCGGCTCGTGACGAGCACCTTGACGCGAGGCGCCTCGACGAGCAATTCCGCGATGAAGCTCGTCGCGTCGAGCACGTGCTCCAAGTTGTCGAGGACGAGCAAGGACACCTCGTCGCTCAGCGCGGCGAACACCGCCTCGGCTGCCGCGCGGTCCCCGGCGAGCCCCAGGGCCGTCGCGAGCGCTTCGGGCACGAGGTCCGCCGTCGTCACGGACGCCAACGAGACGAAGCGGATTCCGTCGGGAAAGGCGGGGGCGAGGTCGCGCGCGAGGCGGCGCGCGAGCCTCGTCTTTCCGACGCCGCCCATGCCCGTGACCGTCACGAGGCCGACGTCGGGCCGTTTGAGCAACTCCGCGCACACCGTCAGCTCGAAGTCCCGTCCGATCAAGTCGTCGGCGCTCGTCGCGTCCATGCCTCGCCCTCGCGCCGTCATGCACGACCTCGTTCCTGCCGCTTCGTCCGCTCGACCACGTTCACCTGTAATGTACTCCCGCCGACATTGCGCAGGATGAAACCGCCTTCGACTCCGTCGGGTGGACGTGGGCGCGGCGACTCAGCGGGGAATCAAGCCGAACAGGAACTTGGCGCGCACCATCCACCAGATGACGGCGATGACCGCGGTGTGCACGAAGGTGTTCACGAGCGTGCTCGACCAGCCCGGGCTCCTCGACGCGAAGCCGAACTGTGCGACGAGCAGCACGAGCAGCACGTGCACGAGAAAGACGTACAGAGTTGCTTGCCCGAGGGGCACCAGCACACGCTCGGCCGCCCGCAGGGCCGGGCCGCGCAAGCGCGTGAGGGCGAGGTACAGAACGACGACCACCACCATGGTGTTCAGGGCGCGGCCCAAGCCGAGTTCGCGCCGCTCGAACAACGCGCCGTACACGCGGCCGTACGCCCCCTCGGGAATGAAGTGCATTCGCAAGCCGCCCGGCACGTCGACCCAGGGATTGTTGAGCGCGAAGAAGCACAAGACGGCGAAGGCGACGACGGTGAAGGCGAGCAGCACGCGGCCCGCGCTCGACCGGGCGAAGGTGGCGAGGCGGCGACGCTCGTACCCGGCCGCGAGTCCGTGCACGAACAGCACTTGCCAAAGTTCGAGCGGGAACGCGTTCTCGGACTGCGACGGCAAAAGGCGCGACAAGTGAAGGTGTCCGAGCGCGAACACGCTCCAGCTCAAAGCCAGCAGCAACCACCACCGGCCGCGTCGCAGCGACCACAACGCGAGCGGGGCGAGCAGCAGCAACGCGACGTACAGGCCGAGCACGTTGATTTGTCCCGGACCGAACTTCAACGTCACGAGGCCCAGCGCGAGATGCGCGGGCGACGCGGCGTCGTACAGGGAATACACGACGCCCGTGCTTTTGTCCGTGTAGGACGTCAGCACGCGCGCATCGAAGCTTGGCACGAGGCCGAGAAGGTACACGAGGACGTTCACGGTGAGCGCCGCGAGGTAGATGGTGCCCGCGCGCCTGAAGCAGCGCGCCACCACCGCCCGGAAGCCGTCTCGCTGCAAGCGAACGCGTGACACGAAGCCGAGGACGAAGCCCGAAAGCAACACGAACGCCTCGGCCGCCGTGACCACCCCGATCGCTTCGACCGAGAGCACGTGGTACAAGGATCTCAAGTCCACGTGATTCACGAGGATCACGACGATCACGAGGCCCCGCAGGACGTCGATGCGCGTGTCGCGCCGCGCGCGCGGTTCGGTCGCCGCGGCGACGCTCGGCGCGGACGCCGTGCTCGGCGAGTCGAGGGTCGCCAACGCTTCGTTGCTGTTCATGGACGTATCCTCCGGAGCGAGCAATTCGGGACCAAAGGCCTCGCCGACGGTGCGCTTCGTGCCGTCCGGCGTGGTCGGCACGAAGCGGCACGGCACCGCTTTCCGGGGAAGCACACGGCGAGTCGACCGACCATGAAGTCATCTTTCAAGGTCTCGCGTTACGAACGCGTAAAAGGGCGCGGTGACGCTCATCAAACGTACGGAACAATCGGGCGCGTTCACGAGGAGGCGACGAAGGCGACGCCCGACTCGTGGGTTCGATCTCGTCAGGCATCCGAGGTAGACCGAAAATAAAGGTCCGTTAAAGAAAAAGACGTAAGACTCCTCACATGAAGCACAGGAATGATGGAGAAGCCAGAGCGGGCGCGCCCTGTGGCAAAGGAGCCGACCATGCCCAACCCGCTTCCACTTCCGTCCGGCTGGGACTTGTCCCAGCTCCACGCCGCCCTCGCCGCGTTCCTCGAAACTCTGCCAGCCAGGCCCCGTCTGCTGGGCCTCGGCGAGCCGACCCACGCCATCGACGCCTTCGCCGACCAACGAAACCGCCTTTTCGAGGCTTTCGTCGAGGAGCACGGCTTCCGGTCCATCGCCCTCGAAAGCGACATCGTCGCGGGCCTTCGCGCGTCCGCCTTCATCTCGGAGGGCGAAGGCTCGTTGGACGACGTCATGAACTCCAGCTTCAGCCACGGATTCGGCGCCCGACGCGCCAACCGCGACTTGGTCGCGTGGACGCGCGCCTACAACTCGGGCCGTGAACCGAACGACCGCGTGCGCCTCTACGGCTTCGACCCGCCCCTGGAAAACGTGTGGGCGGCCAGCCCTCGCTTCAGCCTGCTCGCCCTGCACGCCTTCCTCGCCGCCCACGTCGAGGTCGTTCCCGCGGACCGCGAGACCTTGGAGCAGGCGTGCGGAAACGACGCTCGCTGGGAGAACCCGTCGGTCGGCATGCACCCCGAGTTGTCGGTCGGAAACAGCGCCGAAGCACGGCAACTTCGCGTCCTCGCCGACGACCTCTTCGGCCTTCTTCGCACCGAGGCGCCACGACTCGCCACGTTACCGGGGTTCTGGGAAGCGGAACTGCACGCCCGCACGGCCGCCGGACTGCTGCGCTACCACGCGATCATGGCGGACCCCTCGCCCGCGCGCGTCGGGCGCATGATGGCGTCGCGCGCCCTGATGATGGCCGACAACCTCGTCGCCATCGCCGAGCGCGAACACGAGCGCGGACCGACCCTCGTGTTCGCGCACAACGTCCACCTTCAGCGCCAGGCGGGCACGATGAAGATCCCGAGCATGGGAGGTATGCGCGTGCACTGGTGGAGCGCCGGGGCTCACCTCGACGCCCGCCTTCACGCCCGCTACGCCGTCATAGCGAGCGACTTGGGCGCAGCTCCGGACAAGGAGATCGGCGCGCCCCCGCCCGACACCTTGCAAGAAGGGCTGATGCACCTCACGAGCGAGGCGGCGCTCGTGCCTTCACGAGACCTCATCGCCGCCCTGCCGCCCTTCCTGGCCGCGAGAAGCGACGCGCCCGCTCGGTCCGGGTACTTCCCCCTGGGAGCGTCGCACCTGCCGTACGTCGACGGGGTGCTCTTCCTCAAAAACGCCGTGGACCGAACGGGCTGAAGGCCCGCTCACGCGACCCACGGCCTTCGCCTGTCCTCGCACGTGCCATCGGGAAGCCACGTGGCACGTGCGAAGATGAGCACCGCCGCGCTCGAGTGGCGGTGAGGACGAGGAGGACGATCGAGTGCAAGGACCGGAGTTGCGAGAAGACACCGTGAAGCTCCACGCGGCGACCGAGACGGATTACCGCCCGCTGGCGCAAAGTTGGGCGGACCCCGACGTCACGCGGTACGAAACGTCGTTCGTCGCTCGGCAGACGACCGAGTGGTGGGAGGCGTGGATGCGCCGCCTCGACGAGGGAAGCGACGGGGTGCTGTGGGTGATAGAGGCGCACGGTGACGCCGTCGGCATCGCCACGCTTCGAGACATCGACGTCCACGACCGTCATGCCACGGGAAGCGTCGCGCTGTTTCGTCGCTGCTGGGGCCGAGGTTACGCGAGCGCGGCCGTGCGTCTGCGCAGCGAGTACGCCTTCGACACGTTGGGATTGGAGAAGGTCGAGACCTGCACGGCCGCGTGCAACGACTCTATCATTCGTGTTCGGCGCAAGAACGGGTACCGCGAAGTGGGCGTGTCCCGCCGTGAACGCTTTCGGCATGGCGCGTGGCACGACGAGTGGCTCGGAGAACTTCTGGCCGGAGACTGGCGGGCCTTGAGAGGACGGGGGACGGCCGATGCTTGCTCCGAGTGACGCCCGCGCCGGTCGATGGAGCGAGAAAGACGTCGGCTCGACACGGGTCGAACGAGCATGAGCTCGTTCGTCCTCGTTCACGGCGCGTGGGGCGGCGGCTGGTACTGGCGGGACGTCGCGCGTCGTCTGCAAAGCGCGGGCCACGACGTCGTCACGCCCACCCTGACAGGCCTTGGAGAACGCTCGCACCTCGGTGGCCCCGACATCGATCTCGACACGCACGTTCGCGATATCGTGCAGGCGCTCGAATACGAAGATCTGCGTGACGTCTTGCTCGTCGGTCACAGCCTCGGCGGCATGGTCGTCACGGGCGTCTCGAACGAGGTGCCTCACCGCCTCGGTCACCTCGTGTTTCTCGACGCCGACCTGCCACGCCACGGACAGTCACGCTTCGACTTGCAGCCCGAGGCGCGCGAGTGGTGGGAGGAACGGGCGCGTGAGGGAGACGGGTGGCGCGTGACCCTCGACTTGCCCGACGAAGCCCTCGCCGACATCATTTCCGATCCGGGCGTCCGCGCGTGGTACGTCGCGCGGTCGCACGGACAAGGCCAACCGATCGGCGTGTTGCGGCAAGCCGTGCGGCTCACGAACGACGCGGCCAAGGCGTTGCCGCGAACGTTCATCGCGTGCACGATCGATGCCTTCGGCATGAGGTCGGGCCTGTACGGCCGCATGGCCCGAGTCGCCGCGTCCGACGGGAACACGCGCTTGGTGGAGGTGCCCGCGAGTCACTTCGCGCCCGTGTCGCATCCAAACCTCATCGCGAACGCCCTGATGGAGGTGGCGCGAGGAACGGCGTGAACAATGAGCGCGGGCGTGGCGGGAGTCGGTCATCGGCGCGAACGGTGAGCCCGACACGTAAGACCGCTTGATGCCTCCTGAATCCCCTTCCAATGGGACGCGCGTAAGGTGAGGCATGCTGATCGCGCTTGCAAGCTTACTGGCGCTCGCACCGCAAGCGCCATTGACGTTGGCTCTGGAAGACGTCCTCGCGTCGGCCAAGGGCTCGTACGGCGACTTTCGAAAGCGCTCGGCGGAATCGAGCGATGGCAAGGTCGTCTACGACTTGACCTTCGACAACCCGAACACCGACACGACCGACGTCATGCGCGTCACCTTCTACCTGGATCCCTACAAGCTCGTGAAAACGTACGAGGTGCAGTACGAAGGCCGCCCGAACGACGCCTCCTACAACTTCGGTTCCTTCCTCGGGTTCTTCGAGCGTGCCTGCTTCGGGCACCCCGGCTCGGCCGATGAAGCGGCCTTCGTCGCGAGCGCGGCTCAGCGAGCGAGCGAAACGGGTCGGCGAGAATCGAAGGAATTCGGAAACTACCGCCTCGAAGTCGAAGGTGGGAACACGAGAACGGTGGAGGCCGCTTCGGACCTCAGGTTGACGATGCGTCTGAGCTCCGCCGATCCCCGGGTGCCGAGTCGGTGCATCGCCACGACATGAAACTCGGCGCCCTCATCCCACATCGCCGGAACCATGAGCGACCCGCCCGGTTCATGATGGACGCCTCCTCGACATGATGAACGACGCGAAGCCCGGGAAGATCATCTTGCTCAACGGCGCGTCGAGCGCGGGCAAGTCGACGTTGGCGCGCGCCCTCCAAGCGCACCTCGACGAGCCCTTCTTGCAATTCTCGCCCGACTTCCTGCTGTTTCACGAAGCGGTCTTGCCTCGACGCCACGACCTCGGCGGACCTTTTTCATGGCACGCCATGCGCCCGAAGTTCTTCGAGGGGTACCTCAACTGCTTGCCCGCCCTCGCGAGCGCGGGCAACAACCTCGTGACGGACTTCGTGCTCGAAACGCGAGAGCAATGGTTCGGGCTCGTCAAGAGACTTGCCGCCTTCGACGTGTTCTTCGTCGGCGTCCACGTGGCGCTGGAGGAGCTCGAGCGGCGAGAGCGACAACGCGGAGATCGCCGTCTCGGTGACGCACGGCGAGATTTCGAGATCGTGCACTCCTTCGGACGCTACGATTTCGAAGTCGACTCGTCCCATCCGCCCGAGGAGAACGCTCGGCGCATCATCGACGCTTGGCGCGCGAGGTCGAGCGTCGGCGTCTTCGCGAGGGCGGCGCGCGAAATAGAATCGGCCGGGACGTGAGAGCATGACGGCGGACGCTCAAGACGTCGGAGTTCGCGCCACGAGCGAAGGCGGGCATCGTGGTGCTCGCCCTCCCCCATCCTTTTTTCCAGAAGCTCTCCGTTGCCGTGCCGTCCGTGGTTCTCTGCATCTTCCTGCACTGATCGCCGACTCGCAGGAATGAGTGCTGACCGTGCAGTGGGCGTTCTAACGCGAGCAGTCACGGACGCGATATCGCCGGAACCGGGGGGCAGTTTGTTCCCGTGGCGCGCGCCCAACTTGAGAGGCAGCATACAATGTGAATTATGATAAATATCTAAATTGAGCCATGGAATCGAAGCCCAGCGTCGTCTTGTTCATCGACGACAACGACGCCGACAGCATCCTGCTGCGCGAAGCGTTCGCCTCGGTCGTCACACCGCGCGCCTCCATCCTGCTGCGCGTCGAAGACGACGGAACGGCCGGCTTGAAGGTCGCACGACAACTGCATCCCGACCTCATCCTCCTCGACCTCACCTTGCCCGACGTCGACGGATTGGACGTCTTGCAGGCGCTCAAGAGCGACGAGGCCACACGGCACATTCCCGTCATCGTGTACAGCGAACGGGGCAGCGAGGAGCGCATCCGACGCGCGTACGAGTTGCATGCCAACGCCTACGTTCGAAAGTCCGTCACCTTCGAGGAGTTGTGCTGGACCATCGACACGCTCAGCCGATTCTGGCTCACGACGGCCAAACTTCCAGGCGAGGTCAAGCGCGCGGCGTTGTGCTGAAGCGCGGCCCGAGGCGCCGCGGCCGCCGTCCTTCCAGCGCTCCGCGCTCGTGAGGCGAAGCGAACCCGCCCGACTCTCGCCATGCGAGCCACGACCCACGCGACCGCGAAAGTCGTCTCAGTTTGAAGCGAGCGGACGCGGTGAGGACGTCGCGGGAACGGCCCGAGCCGATTCGGACAGGAACGTCAAGACGGCCTCCTCGAAGGCGCGCGGCTTGGACTTCACGACCGCGTGGCCGCCCGGCAAGAGCACGAGGCGGGCGTTCGCGATGCGCGCCGCCGTCTCGCGAATGTTCTCGGCGCCGTAAAACGGATCTTGCTCGCCGCCGATCACCAAGGTGGGAGCCGTGATGCGCGGCAGTTGATCGGCCACGTCGAGGTCGAGGTCGGCGGCCATCACGACCGCGAGGTCTTGGCCGTTGCTGGACGGAACGCCGAGCACTTTCGGGCCGAGCAGCCGCATCACGGGGCCGAGCAGCCAAGCGGGCGTCCGGCCTTCCGCGACGTCGATACTCATTCGTATCCACAACTTCGGCCAGTCGCCCTCCAGCGCGAGATCGCGCCAAACGCGCCCCACGTCCATTCCGTGGGAATTCAGGCGGTAGCCCGTCATGGCGAGCACGAGCTTGTCGACGAGGTGCGGATGATCGGCGGCGAGGTGCATCGCGCTCGACCCGCCGCTCGACATGCCGACGATGTGGGCGGGTTGGCCGATCTCGCTTTCGATCATGAACGCGAAATCGTCGCTCATGTCACGTGCGGTGGTTCCGAGGGGCAAGCCGGGCTTTCGACTGCACAGGTACACGCTGTACGCCATGAGCGTGCGGCGCAGCATGAAACGGTAGCCTTGCTGCACCGCGCGCGTCGGCGGCCGGTGCTGCAACTCCGATCCGGTGAGGAAGACGAGCGGCGGCCCGCTTTCGCTGAGCTTGGCGTACGGAAGACCGTTCTTTGCGAATCCGGTGAACAAGGACATGAGCGCCTCCTGCCAAGAGAGTGTGCGCCCCGAGCCCTGATTGCAGCGTGATTCGCGGAAACGACGCGCCGCTCGACATCGGAGCAGGGCGCGCTCGGCGTCAAACCGGCTTTTGGCAGGTGACGCTACTCGCGCGCGCCTCTCGGAGCAGTGACGTCATGAACGCGCTTCGTCCAGTACGACCGCACGGCGAGGTACTCGTCGCGGGTACAATCGCCCATCAGTCGCCCCAGCGGATCGCCCGCGTCCATGAACTCCACGAACGCCAAGATCGCTCGGCATTGCTCGGACGTGAACGCCTCCAAAACGTGAATCAGGGAGTCGAAGCGTTGCGCCATGGACAAGGCCTCGAACGCCACCCACGCGTACGTCCCGATGTCCTCGTCCTCCGAGAGACCGTAGGTCATGTACGTCGGCAGATAGAACCGGAAGCCCGCCGCGTCCATGAAGGCAAAGACGCTCGTGTACTCCTTGAGGTCCTCGCGCGGCACCGCCCACCACGGCCCGTGAAAGTCCAGCGCCCGAGCGGCGGTCCGCTCTTCGGGGGTGCCGAATCCATCGATCATGTCCGCCTCCCTCAACGTGACGCCGGAACCGAGCGTGACGTCCTCGAAGGCGGCTCGAATGAGTCGAAGGACTTCGTTTCGCATCATGTTGCACCTCCGCCGAATGGTAATCCACTGGCACGACGATGCGAAAGGGCGCCTCGGCTCGGAGAAGTTCGACGAGGCTGGACAAGCGCGCCGCCCGACCCTACTGTGAATCGAGGCCATTCCCCCACGTCCTGCCCGCCTCGAAGGAGGCATCCATGGCACAGATCAAGGTGTACCTGCACGACGATCCCAACGGAGCACCCCGCGAAATCGAATGGCGCTTCCCCTATCCACCCAGCGAAGGCGACACCATCGTCTTGGATGCCGACGACGGTGACGAGGGCGTGTACGTCGTCGACGGTCGCAGCTTCACCATCCCACTGCCAGGCTCCCGCCTCGACGACGACACCCTCTACATCACCGCCACACGCGCCGAGATCGTCGACAACCCCGACGAGGAATAAGCTTCGTCATCGCACCCGGCGCCCCACCTCCGACGAGGTGGTCGATTCGTCGTCCTCGCGGTTCGGGCGGTCAACACAGGGCGTTGCGGCCTTCGATGACCGCACCGACGTCATAGAACGCGGTCGTCCTCGGGCTTGAACCGTTGCGGGACCCGCCCTTCGAGGGGCGGGTCCCGCAACGGAATGGCTTTGGAAGTGAAGTCCGGGCGCCTTTGCCGTGCGTCAAGGATGCACGTAGAGCTCCGTGGTCGCGTCGCCGTTATAACCCCCGGCGACCAGGACGTTCCCGTTCGAGAGGAGCGTCGCCGTGTGAAAGGAACGAGCCCTCAGGATGTTGGGCCCCACGGTGAAGTTGTTCGCGCCGGGGTCATACGATTCCGTGACTTCCTGCAGGAACTCGTTGTATGCCGAGTCGACGGTGATGCCTCCCAGCATCAGAACCTTGCCGTCCGGAAGCAAGGTCGCCGTGTGCCACGTGTGAATGCTGTTCATGTCCGGACCACGACTCAAAGTGTTCGTGAGGGGGTCGTACATGTCCGTCGTACGCAGGTAATCATCGCCGACGCCACCCGCGATCAGCACCTTGCCGTTCGGCAGAAGCGTCGCCGTGTGAACCGTCCGTCCGGTGGACATGGTGGGCCCGAACGCGAAGGTGTTCGTGGCAGGGTCGTACAACTCGGTGGTGTTCCAACGTCTCCCGTTGGTTCCGTCGCCACCCACGATCAGCACCTTGCCGTCGGGGAGAAGCGTCGCGGTGTGGCTGTAACGAGCCGCGATGGTGGTGGGTCCTGGTGTGACGGTGTTCGTGTTCGGGTCGTACAATTCCGTGCTCGTCAAGATCGTCCCGCCCAAACCCTGACCGCTCGCGATCAGCACTTTGCCGTTCTGAAGCAACGTGGCCGAGTGATCGTAGCGACCGACGGTCAGGGTCGGGCCGGGCGTGATGGTATTGGTGACGGGATCGTACAGGTCCGTCGCCCTGGAAGCGTATGGATCTCCGATGTGAAAGCCGCCCGCGATCAACACCTTGCCGTTCGGCAGCAACGTGGCCGTGTGCTCGCGGCGATTCACGGTCATGTTGGGTCCGGCAACGAAGGTGTTCGTGGCAGGGTCATACAACTCGGTGGCCGTCTGCTCGTTGCTCCCACCCGTGAGCAGCACCTTGCCGTTCGGCAGCAACGTCGCCGTGTGTTGGCGGTGAACCATAATCGCGCTGGGCCCGGCTTGGAATGCGGGCGGGGTCAGCAGGAAGGAAGTCGGAGCGCCGCTCGTGCCGGTGAGGCGAAGGTTCGAAACCGATACGGTGGTGCAACCCGTGCAGGACGACACGCCCGGGTCGGCGGGCAGTCGAACGACTTCCACGGTTACCCCACCATTGGTGCTGCGCAGCGAGCTCGAGCGAGCGGTCGTCGCGCTGCCCGTCGGATCGCTCGCGCGCTCCAGCAAGTCGCGCGTGGTCCGCACGGCGGTGTCCGTGACGGCGACCATGGACAGGGTGAAGCCCGTGACGTTCGTACTTTTCGGCGCGCGCACGGACAACGTGAACGTGCCCGATTGCCCGGCTTGCAACGTCCGGTTTCCGCCCGCCTTCGTGGTGACGAAGCCCCACGGAAAGGCGTTGGTGACGCCACTCTTGCCCGTGAGAGGCGTGACGTCCGCTTCCTGGTACGCTTGAAAGCTCGCGCGCACCACGCCGAGATCGGGCGTGGCCGCGCCCGTGGTGCCGTGCGTGGGACGCACTTGCTTCGCGAGATCGGCCGCGAGGGCGGGGTTGGAAATGCCGTCGACGAGGGTCCCGTCCGCGAGGCGGAAGCTACGCCAAGGCGTGCCGGGGATCGTGTTCGAAGCGCCGGCGGCAAGAAGCGTGACGTTGCTTCTCGGGACGGTGGAAGTGTTCTGGACGGTGTACTCGGTGTTCACGTATCGGTACGTGCCGTCTTCGTACGTGGTGGTCGCACCGCGCGTGAAGGTGAAGCCGCCGATGGTGGTGCTGCTCACCGCTTGCGGGTCGATGGCGCCGCCGACAGTGAATTGCACGACTCCGTAAGCGGTGATGTTCGCCGAGGGGGCAGAGGCGATGGGCGCGGGCGGCGTGAGGGTGGAAGGTGGGGCGCCGCAGGCAGCGAGGAGCACGGTGAGGAGCAGCGCAGCGCGCCTCACTCTTCACCCCCGCCGAAGTCGACCGGAGAGCTGCCTTCGAGGGTGAGGCCTTGGTAAGTTCCGATTCGTTCGAGTCGCGGCGCTTCATACGGCGGCTGGGGATCGCTGGGGGTCGGTTCGACGGACGTTGTCATAAGTCAGCTCCTATGCATGAGGGTGCGGACGTTTATTGGCGGCGCGTGAGGAGCTCCTATGAATTGTGGCTTTTCGATCACCAATAGTATATGAAGAAATTGGGCCGGAAGACACCATTTGAATAGCCGTGCATGAACCGGGATGGCGAGGGCAAAGAGAGTAGGGCCGTCCTGTTTGCACTTGTCCTCTTTGCTGCGTCACGCGAGGCATGCTTTTGCAGGACGTGGCGCATGCGCCGACCGCCCTCGTAAAGTCACTCGGTGCGTCCTTCCAGCGAGGCTGCGGCTCGGTCTCTCACCGCTCGATGGCAAGCGACGGACAAGAACTCCATCGTCGCCCGGCCGATCTCCGGGACCTTCTCGATCCGTCGTCCTCCTCTCACGCCAATCCGGCGAGTTGCCATCTTGACGGCCCGGCCGAACCGCCGCCCTCCGAGTTCTGGGGCATCACCCGATTCCGCCTGCGATCCGCTTGGCTTCGGGCCGTCGTCCCAAGCGCCACATCGCCACCGCTCCCAACAAGGGTCCAATGGCCAGAAACGCCAGCACGGGACGCCATCCGACGAGCGGCTGCCACACCCCCACGGCGGCGATCGTGACGGCCGTGAGGCTGAACCCGAGCGCGAGTTGCAGAGTGAGGGCTGTTCCCACGAAACGCGCGTCGGCGATTTCGGAAGCGATGGTCGAGAATTGCGCCGAGTCGGCGATGATCCAAAAGCCCCACACGAGGCTCACGGCGAGCACCAGTGGAAGCGACGCCGAGCCGAGCGCGGACAGGGTGAGCGCGCACGCGCCCGACAGGAGCATGGCGAGACTCGTCAGGCGCGTGCGTCCCCAACGGTCGCCGAGTACGCCCCCGACGACGCATCCCAACGCGCCCACGGCGATCACCAGGAACGTGGCGTACGCGGCGAGCGACGACACGTTCGCACCGAAGCCATTGCGGCGAAGGACGTCCGTGAAGTACAAAGCGAACCACGCCCACATCGCGTACAACTCCCACATGTGCCCGAGGTACCCGAGCGTAGTCAAGCGCATGGCGGGCGTCAGCAGCACCCCGAGGGCCTCGCGCGGTCGAAACACCGCCACGGGAAAGGAGTAGGGACCCACCGGAACGCGCGCCGCGACGACGCTTCCCAGAACGGCCAACGCGGACGTGCATACCACCACGACGCGCCACTCCACGCCGCCCAGCCCGTTGACGAGGTGCGGCAACGCCGAACCCAACGTGAGGGCGCCGACGAGAACGCCGAGCGCGACGCCCCGGCCCGTGACGAACCAAGCGGACATGGCCTTCAATGCGGGCGGGTACACCAACGCGAGGGCCGCGCCCGTCAAGGCGCGCCAACCGAGGGCCGTGTCGGGCGTCGCGACGAGCAGCAACACGTTCGAGACGGCGGCGATCAGCGCGCCCCACGTCATGAGGCGACGAGGCGCCACCCGATCCGCGAGGCCGAAGACGGCGCTGGCGAGCGCTCCGGCCACGAAGCCGAGCTGCACGGCGAGCGTCAACCAAGCGCCTTGCGCCGTGCTCAATTCCCAATACTGGCGCAACTGCGGCAAGACGGCGGCAGCCGAGAACCAAGGCGCCATGGCGAGAACGACGGCGAGCGCGAGGGCGGCGAGGGCGCCTCCCCGCCCGCTTGGAGGAACACGCTTCGGGTCGTCGGTACGCTCGTCCGTCGAACGGCGTGAAGGGGGCGTGGGCACGAAGTCAGCGTACCGGATGCCGAGGCGCGAGGAGCTCGCGCACCGCGTCGAAGCGCTCGCCACCGAGGGCCTGAGAGGACGAGCGCTTCGACGCGGTTCAACTCGTCGTGCGCCCACCGCGAACGCGACCCGACCGGCTTGGCGGGCTCGAACGACGCCGGGGCAAAAGCTCCAAGCGCCGAATGCCGACCGAAGCCCTCCCTTTTTGCGTTCGACCTTCCCATGGGCGTCCTCAAGGGACAAGCACCGATGTGCGTCGAGACACTCCGCCCGGAAGCTCCCGTTGCACGACTCGACGTAGGAATCGTCCGTGGACCCCCCAGGACGAAAACACCCAGGATGGCGCCGTGCTCATCCGTTCAGCGGTCAAGCGTCGTGCCGTCTCCGTGCCGGGCGCTGAAGGGTGACTCGACCACGTGCCTACACGTGATGTCCCGTTCGTTGCGCGTGCGTTCCCGCTAGACTCTGAACGTGTCCACGACAACTTCTTGGCATGTCGAGGTGCTCGGCACGCCCACCTTACGAAACGTGGAAGGAGCGGTGTCGCTCCTCGACCGCAAGACGAGCGCCGCCGCGGCCTACCTCGCGCTCGAAGGCAAGACGAGCCGCGCGAAGCTCGCCGCGCTCTTGTGGCCCGATTCGCAGGAGGGCACGGCGCGCAACAACTTGTCGCAGATGCTGCGCAAGTTGCGGCTCGCCTCCGGCGCCGACCTCATCGTCGGCCGAAGGGAATTGTGGCTCGCGGACGACGTGCGGGTCGACGCGCGCGTGGTGCGCGACCTGTATCGAGCAGGGCAGTTCGAAGCGTTCGTGACGTCGTTCGAGGACGTGCTGGGAACCTTCGACTTCGACGACTGCCCGGAATTCGAGGAGTGGTTGCTGAGCGAGCGTGAACGCTGGCAGGAGTGGCATCGCGCGGCCCTACGCGTCCTCGCGCAAAACGCGGGCGACGCGGCCGCGTCGCTCGCGTGGGCTCAGCAACTTCTCGCCGTCGATCCCTTGTCCGAGGAAGCGTACGCGCTCGTGACGCGGTTGCAGTTCGCTCTCGGCGATCGGTCGCGCGCGCTCGAGACGTTGCGTGCGTGCGAGGAGATGCTTCGCCGCGAGTTTCAGGCAGAACCGACGCGGCAAACCCAGTCGCTCGCGCGCCTCGTTCGAAAAGGTGAAGCGCCGAGTGAGCCGACCGTCACGACTCGCTCGATTCCCTTGTCCGTCCTGCGCCCTCCCGTCCTCGTCGGACGAGCGCGCGAGTGGGCCCTCATGGAAGAAGGCTGGTCGAAAGGGCAAGGCGTGTGTCTCGTCGGCGACGCGGGCGTCGGCAAGTCGCGTCTCGTCCAGGAATTCGCGCGGGCGCATGGCGGCGACTTCTACTTCGAGTGCCGACCCGGCGACGAGAAGATATTGTACGGCACGACGACTCGCATGCTGCGAAAAATCTTGGAGCGCTATCCGCACCTCGCCATCGAGCCGTGGGTGACACAGCAGCTCGCTCGCATCCTGCCGGAGTTCGGCCCGCCTCCCCCACCGCTGACGTCCGACGCGGACAAGGTGCGCTTCTACCAAGCCATGACGGAAGTGGTGCACGCCGCGATCGAGGCGGGCATGACGGTCCTCGCGTACGACGACACGCATCACTTCGACGACGGCAGCGCCGAGGCACAGCTGTTCATGTGGGGAGCGCTCGGTTGGGGGGACGTGAACGCGCCGTTTCGCATCGTGTTCAACTCGCGGCCGCAAGAATACACGTCGTTCGCCGCCCAGGCGCTCGTGGAACTCGTGCAGACGGGTCGGGTGCTCGTCATCGAACTCGGTCCGCTCTCGGCGGACGCGGTGGAGCGTCTCGTGGCCAGCATGAACGTGCCGCACCTGACGTCCATGACGTCCACGTTGCAACGTTACACGGGAGGCAATCCTCAGTTCCTGCTCGAGACGGTGAAGCACCTTATCGAGACGGGCGTCGTCGAGCACGGGTTTCCCGAGCGCCTGCCGCCACCCGAGCCGGTGCGTGAGGTCGTGACGCGGCGCCTCGGACGCCTCTCGCCCACCGCCCTTCACACGGCGCAAGCGGCGGCCGTGCTGCGAAGCGACTTCACGCTGGAAATGGTGGCGGAAACGTTACGCACGCCGCTCTTGGAAGTGCTGCCCGCTTGGCAAGAACTCGAGCGAGCGCAGGTGATCGCCGAGGACCGCTTCAGCCACGACCTCGTGTACGAGGCGGTCGAGGCGGACTTGCCGTCCGACGTGGCGCGGGCGCTTCACCGAAGCGCGGCTCGCGTCCTCGAACGGCACGGCTTCTCGGCGGCCCGAATCGCGAGGCACTGGCTGGAAGGCGGCGAGCCGCTGCGAGCCGCGCCGAGGTTTCGCGCCGCCGCCGAAGAAGCGCGCGCCGCCCTGAGATTCGTGGAGGCGGCGACCTTCTTGGAGCAGGCCTCGACCCTCCTCGAGGCGAACGGCGACCGCGACGCGGCGTTCGACCTTCGGTACCTCATGACGCTCGACCTCCTCGAGGAGTTCGATCTCGGGGCGCGTCATGAAGCGTCCGTGACGGGTCTGTTCGATCTGGCGCGTACGGACGCGCAGCGTGCGCGCGCCTGGCATTGCAAAGCCCTGCTGCACAACCGACAAGGTGATCGAAGCTTGGCGCTCGAAGCGGCTCGACGAGGATGGTCGTGCGCCGAGGACAGCGGTGACTTCTCCGTGAAAGCCGAGCTATCGCAGGTGCTGAACGTCGTCGCGCCTCCACCGAACGAGTTGTAGGAAGCCGCGGAGGCGTGGCGGCGAGGGCTTGCGGACTCAGGTCCCGCCTTGTGGAGCAAGGGCCGCGAGGCGAGCCCGAAAACGCCCCGAGGGTCTACGAGGAGCTTGGCGTCGAGGCGTCCGGGGAGCCGAGTGCGAAACGCCGGACGGAGGCGAAATACGACGAATGCCGTGTCAGACGTTCTCAAGCGAGGGTTGTGAGCGGCTTGCTATAGTTTGTTGGTGCTTGCAACAACCAACGTGCGTGTCGCGCTGCTCGGCACGCCCACCTTGACCGGCACGAACGGGAGCGCGGCGCCTCTCGATCGCAAGTCGGCCGCCGTGCTGGCGTTCCTCGCCCTCACGGAAGGCGTCACGCGCTCGCGCGTCGCCGGGTTGCTGTGGCCGGAATCGAAGGAGAGCACGGCTCGAAACAACCTCGTGCAATTGCTGAGGCGGTGGCGTCTCGCGCTCGGCGAGGACGTCGTCGTGGGTGGGGACGTGGTGCGCCTCGCCAACTTCGTCGCCGTGGACGCCCTCGACCTTCGAGATGCCTTCTTGCTGGGACGGCACGAGGCGTTCGTCTCGCGAAACGAGGCCTTGCTGGGCGCGTACACGTACGACGACCTGCCGGAATTCGATGAATGGCTGCAAAGCGAACGGGCCCGCTGGAAAGGCTGGCGCCGCGACACGCTCGCCGTCTTGTGTGATCGCGACACGGAGCGTGGCGCGTACGAGCGAGCCTTGTCGTGGGCGCGGCAGTTGCTCGACGTCGACGCGTCGTCCGAGGACACCTTCGTGCGCTTGATGAAAGTGCAGTACCTGCTGGGAGACCGAGACGGCGCGCTCGCGACGTTCGCGCGCTGCGAGGACGTCTTGTGGCGCGAGCACGGCGTGAAGCCGCTTCCCGCGACGCTCGATTTGGCGGGCACCATTCGGGGCGGCGGCAACTTGTCGCGCACCTTCGCTCGGTCGAAGCCTGCCATTCCCCCGTCCGTGCTGCGCCCGCCGATCTTGGCGGGACGCGAACGCGAGTGGGCCCTCATGGACGAGGCGTGGTCGGTCGGCAAGAGCATCGTCATCAGTGGCGCGCCCGGCGTGGGCAAATCGCGTCTGATCAAGGAGTTCGCGGCGAGCAAAGGGCCGTCGTTTCACCTCGACGGTCGTCCCGGCGACACCTCCGTTCCTTACGGCACGTACGCGCGGGTGTGGAGAAGCTTGCTGCGCGCCCGTCCCGACCTCGACTTGCCCGACTGGGTGCGTGAACAACTCGCGCTGTTCATTCCGGAAGTGTGGCCCTCGAAAGCCCCGGCGATGACGTCCCAGGCGGACAAGGAGCGCTTGTACGCGGCGATCGGAGAGCTCGCGTTTCGAATCAGCCGCGGAATGAAGTGCGTCATCGCGGACGACATGCAGTACTACGATTCGGCGAGCATGGAACTCGGGGCGTCCATCGCGCAACGCTTCGTTCCGTTCGACGCGAATCACGGCGTCGTTCCGATGATCGCGGCGCATCGAGCGGGCGAACTTTCCAGCGAAGTCGAAGCGCAGCTTCGAGGCATGTACGAGGCGGGACTGTGCATCTGGCTCGACGTTCAACCGCTCGACCAAACGGCGACGGCGCGCGTGCTCGTGAGCTTGAACCTCCCGCTCGTGGAGGCGAACGCCGCGCGTCTGGTGCGCTCCAGCGGCGGCAACCCGCTGTTCCTCCTCGAGGCGGTCAAGCACCTTCTGGAATACGAGGGCGCCTCGGACGACGAGGTGCCTTCCGTGCCGGAGAAAGTACACGAAGTCATCGGCGAGCGCCTGCGCCGCTTGTCACCGAAAGCCCTGTTGCTCGCGCAGGCGGCGGCGGTGCTGCAATCGAACTTCGACCTCGACCTCGTGAGCGCCGTTCTCGACGCGCCGCTCTTGGACGTTCTGCCCGCGTGGCAGGAACTCGAACGCGCGCAGGTGCTCGCGCGCGGCCAGTTCAGCCACGACCTCGTGTACGAAAGCGTGCGCGCGGGCTTGTCGAACAGCGTTCGTCAAGCGCTGCACCGCAGCGTGGCGCGGGCGCTCGAACGGCAAGACGAGAATCCGGCGCGCATCGCTCGCCACTGGCTCGAAGGAGGCGAGGTGCGCCGCGCCGTGCCGAACTTGCGAGAAGCGGCGCGCGCGTCGTGCGCGTCCTTGCGTTTCGCGGAGGCCGCCGAGGCGCTCGAGCAGGCGGCAACGATTCTCGAGTCGAACGGCGAACTCGACGAAGCCTTCGACGTTTGGCGTTCACTCGTGGATGACGTCCTGCGAACCGGGGCGCTCGAAGCACGGTACGAGGCGACGCTGCGCCGCATGACGGACCTCGCGCGCACGCCCGCTCAACGAGAAGTCGTCGAGCGATACGAGGCCGAGCGAACCACATCGGGCCCTTCCTCCGGGACCTCCCCCTGACGCACGCTTTATCACCGGAAAATCACGTTTCCGATCGTACGCTCTCCTCGTTCGGTGCTCAGCGCACCGTCGAAGGAGATTCGCATGCCTCGATCCACCCGAAATTTCGCACTCGCCCTGACCCTTTCATCTCTCGCCGCGTTCGGTCTGAGCGCGTCCACGAAGCTCACCCCTAACACCGTGAGCGGAAGCGTGATCGACGAGCGCGGCAAGCCCGTGGCAGGCGTCAAGATCATCATCGAGCCCGCGATGTTTCGGGGCACGATCTTCACGAGCACGAACGCGCAAGGCCGCTACCAGTCCATCGAGCTCAATGCGGCCACGAATCCGTACTACGTGAAGGCTTACAAGGAAGTGAAGTACCACGACCAGCAGTACTGCCTGCGAATGGCGGGCGCCCCGGAGGCGTATCAGGAGGCCTTCAACGCGAAGGCGGGAGCTACGCGCAACTTCGTGTGGCGAATTCGGGGCGAGTCGGACATGCCGTCGACGCCGTATGGAGGAGGCAGCTGGGGAGGAACGCTCGCCTTCGAGAGCGTGTACATCGACGACGCCCACCTCATCGACCGCGAGGCGACGATCGAGGTGACGCTCGTACCCGACGGTCCGCTCATCGACGGCAGCAAGGGAGCGACCATCACGCGCACGATTCAGGTCCTCAAGGGTTTGACCGACATTCCCGTCGGGTACTACAAGTTCTCGGCGGTGTTGAGGAACGCGAACGGCACGAAAACGGCCCTGCGCGTCGGTTCGAGCAGCGAGCAAGAGAAATTGGGAAGCACCACGATGATCCTCTTCAAGGGCTTCGACACGTGCGGGCATAGCGGCACGCTGCGACAGACGCCTGTTTGGCTGGCGATGCCGTGAAGCACTGAGCGCGCCGATTCGATCAGAAAGGGCGGCGAGGCCTTAAGGCCTCGCCGCCCTCGTCGTACGTTCAGGAAAAGAGTTCGAAAGCTCGGAAGTTCCCAGGGTGGACGGGACGTGTGACGATTCAACTCGGTTCTTCGGCGATATCGACGGAGCGGGAGAGATACGCCAGGAGAGCCTTCGGGGACGAGAAGGACGTACGCAACGCGTTCTCACGAACGGAAGCTCGCCATACGAGCCGATCGCCGTCACGCTCGAACCACACGCGCAGGACGTACCAGCGGCCGGAGTGCTCACCGTCGTTCTCGGGGATCACGGGTGCCTCGCGCCCTTCGAGGCCCGAGCTGCTTTGACGGACGGCACAGTGAGTCGTCGACGTCGCTCCAGCCACGTCGAGACGGGCGCGACGGTGCGGACGAACACGCCCGCACCGATCAGCAGCACAACGACGCTCACGGCGAGCGCGCCGAGAACGAACACATCGGTGCCCGGCTCGAGCACGGCACGTGCGGGCGCGGCAGGATCGAAATGAACGCTTACCCGGCGCCCTTTCGGCAGGCGCGCGACGATGTCCCGCGCGTACGCCTCGCTCGATTCCGAGGAGCGGTACGTGCGCTGTGACGAGCGGTAGGTGCGCCCCGCGACCGTGTAGACGTACTCCACGCGCGCAGAGTACCGAGTCTTGCCGTCCGAGAGGCTCCATGCCACGCGACTGTCCGTGACGGTTCCCGAAGTCGTCGGCCAGGCAAGGCTGCGAAGGCCTCGCTGCGTGAGCGCGCCGAGCAGGAGCGTGAAGATCAGCGCGACGACGAGGAGGCCGAGACCCACGAACCGCTCGAGCGGCCACGACGCGAACACGCTTTTCATCATTTCGCTTGGCTCACGTCGAAGACGAGCGCGTGAGAGTCGTCGTTCTCCACGACGCTCAAGCTCTGCCCCTTCACGTTGGCGGGCAGTTTGAAGTAGACGCGGAAGCGTGCCTCCTCGCCGGGCCTCAACGTTCCGCTCGTGGCTTCGGCGCGAGACACTTTCAGCGGGTAGTCGTCGTACTCGGTCACGTCACCATCGGCGTCTCGCAGTTTGAACGAGAAGGTGCGCGCGAAGAACGATCGGGCCGACGCCGCGCTCGCCGCGCCGTTACGGACCGTGAAGACTGCGACGAGGGTGCGTTCCCCATCCTCGAGTTCACGCCCCTGGATGGACGTCGCCATGAGCGCGACCGAGTCGAGCTTCAAGTCGAAGTACCCGAGCGGACCGTACACTCCCGTCTTCATCGGCGTGGCTTCGAGCGCCGTCACCTTCGTCGCGTCCGAGGTGTCGGCGAACGGAGCCGGAAGTCCTTTCACCTTGCCGCGCAGATCGTAGCGCACCACCTGCTTGTCGTCCCTGACGTTCACGAGGAGCTTCGGAACGGGACCGGCAGCCGGAACGGCGATGACGACGTACGCGCCTACCTTCTGCGCGGGCTTCAGCGTCGTCTCGAGTCGGTCCGTCGTACCTTCTCGCCCGACGTTGTTCTCGTTTTCGTGGTTGATGTCCTTCGCGTCCACGACCGTGAACTGCAGCGTCCTGGCGAAGTAGTGCAAGTCTTCTTTTTGCGGATTGTGCACCGTGTAATGCAAGATCAGCAGTTTCTCCTTCGCTTTGGGAATGTACACGTTCTCGCCGATCGTGACGCGCGAAACGCTGAACTCGGCGCCCGTGAGGGTGAAGTTGACGGCCTTGCCACCCTTGCCGAGCGTGAACGTCTTGCCGATCTCACCGACGTCACCGGCGAGTTGCGTGGTGCCTTGCACGGTCCTCGCGGGCGGCGTGGCAGGCGTGGTTTGAGCGAAGGCGGGCGAGGTCAGAAGGGCGGTGAGGGCGAGCGTCAACGTGCGTCTTTGAATGGGCATGGGTTCCTCCGGGGCGGCGGTCACTTGGATCGCCGCGTCGAAGGACAACTTGCCGGACGGACGGTGATTTTTGGATGAAGGCGGGTCACCTTTCGCCGCCTCGCGTCGATCCCCTATTGAGCAGTGAAGTGCGGACCCGCGGGTGAAGGTATTGGCAACGTCGCTGGGCGGTAGCATCGGGTATGCCTGGGTCGTTCAAGCTCGCCACCTGGAACGTGAATTCATTGAACGTACGCCTTGCGCAGGTGCTCGACTGGCTCGCAGAGCATGAACCGGACGTTCTGGCCTTGCAAGAAACCAAGGTGCCCGACGACCGCTTTCCCCTCGCGGAGTTGCAGGCGGCGGGGTACCACGTTGCCTACAGCGGCCAGCGCGCGTACAACGGCGTGGCGATCCTCACGCGCGAAGTCACGAGCGACGTCTCTGTGGGCATTCCTGGCTTCGAGGACGAGCAGCGCCGAGTGATCGGCGCGACGGTGCGGGGCGTCCGGATCGCGTGCCTGTACGTGCCCAACGGCCAGGTCGTCGGATCGGACAAGTTCGAGTACAAGCTGGGGTGGCTGCACGCCGCGCGTGAATTCCTGCGCGCGGAGCTCGCCGTGCACGAGCGGCTGGCCGTGGTCGGGGACTTCAACATCGCTCCAGCCGAGCGAGACGTGCACGATCCCCGGCGCTGGGAAGGCAAGGTGCTGTTCAGCGACGTCGAGCGCGCGGCCTTCGCAGGGCTGCTCGATCTCGGGCTGAGCGACGCCTTTCGCCTGTTCGAGCAGCCCGCGAAGGTGTTCAGTTGGTGGCCTTACGGCAAGGTGGGCTTCCCGCGCAATCTCGGCCTGCGCATCGATCACGTGCTGGTCTCGTCCACTTTGGCGGGCGAATGCCGGGAGTGTCGTGTCGACACGCGGCCCCGCGCGCACGAGCGGCCCTCGGATCACGCGCCGGTGATCGCGCAGTTCGAACTGCAGGGTTGACGGTTCATGTTCACGTCTCGCCGTGTGATGCTGTGGCCGTGACGGCCGTTCGACCATTCGGCAAGTTTCGAGGGAAAGCGGGTACCGAGCGCACTCAGGGGATGACCGCGCCCCTACACGTGCCCGTGACGAACGTCGATGGTGTCGAGTTCGCAACGAAGTGTGTGTGGGCGCAGGACTGCACCTCCCGGCATCGTTCGGAGCGCAAGTCCTGATCCGCGCGCTTTCGCGAGTTGCTCCACCCTCGGCTCGAACACCCGACGCTTGTTGATCGAGGCACGTTTGCGGGCGGGTAAGGATTCGGATGGCGTCGAAGTCGAGTGCCGTATCGCCGTGAGGCGGGTCTGACTTCATCACCTGATCCCAAGGCAGTCGTCCGACCATTCGTCAAGACGTCGTCGAGTTCTTTATTGGAAGGTACTCCTAACTCGACTTCCAGCAATGATCATGAATAGCGTCGATTGGCATTGCCATATCTGTCAATGGTCGTAGTACGATATGGCCGTGAAAGCAAAACCCACCGTCTATGTGATTTGCGGATTTATTGGTGCGGGGAAAACCACTTTTGCAAGAAAACTGGAAGAAAAAACTGGCGCCGTGAGAATCACGAAGGACGAGTGGCTCATACGCTTGATTGGAAACGATCCGACCGTGGAGGGATTCGAGAAGTTGGATGGCAGGATTTGCGACCTCTCCAGAGATTTCGCGTTCGAACTTGCCAAAAAGGGCATCGACGTCATTATCGATGAGGGATTCTGGGCAAAGGAGCAACGAGTCGAATTGAGCAGGAGAATCGAGGAAATCGGCGCAAAGGAAGTCTTATATTATGTCGAGACTCCTGTAGAAACGATGCGCGAAAGGGTTGTCGGAAGAAACGCCACGCCAAAGAAGGATTCGTTCGAGATCAGTGCCGAGATGTGGGAAGGTTACCTGAAATTTTGGCAGCCTCCGAGTGACGACGAGCATTACATCCTCGCCGGCGACGTGAAATAAAACGTGGCATGCGACTGGAAAGAGTAGTCGAGGACGAGGCGTGGAGCGGTAAGTTCGGCAGGGCACCGTGGCCGAGCAGCATAGCCGTGCTCTTTGCGCTTCGCCCTCGAGCGTGACGCACCGAGCTCCCGCGGAAAGGACGACCGCGGAAAAGCGAGCGACGGCGCGACGGCGTGCGATTGTCGTGACACCTGGCGTCCAGCACAGCGAAAAGCTGAACTACCGAGGGTCGCCGACAAGACCAAGGCATCGATGGCGCGGCCGCCCAGCTTCATGATCGTGATGAACGACAGAGCGCGGGGCGGTCGTCTGGAAGGGTCACCTGCGCTCCACCTCGCGTCGCGGTGGGCGTAGGGCGCGCCTACACGCCGCCCTCGTCGACGGGGGGAATGTCCACCGTGACGCTTTGCGCTCCGCTCATCGTGACGTTTCCGGCAGCGTCGTAGGCTTTCGCGGTGAACGTCAAGGTGCCGTTGTCCGCGCTCGTGATCGCGAACGAGGCCTCGTACGGAGTCGTGCTGTCGGTCTCCAGGAGGGTCGCGCCTCGGTAGAACTCCACGCGCGTCACGCCGACGTCGTCCGTTGCTCGAGCGGTGAGGGTGTACGTGTCGGCGCTCGTGATGGTCGCCGACGGAGCCGTGAGATCGACCGTGGGCGGCGTGGTGTCCGGGCGAGGAGGAGCGGTGGGGATGTTCACGGTGACGTTGCGCGTCGTACTCGTCGTCACGTTGCCCGCGGCGTCGTACGCTTTCGCGGTGAACGCGAGCGTCCCGTTTTGAGCGCTCGTGACGTTGAACGACGTTTGATACGGGTTGGTCGTGTCCGTGGCGAGGAGGGTGGTGCCTTGATAGAACTCCACGCGCGCGACGCCGACGTTATCCGTCGCCACGACGCTCAGGTCGTACGCACCGGCCGTCGTGACAACCGCCGTGGGCGCGGTCAGTTCCACCGTGGGCGCTGTCGTGTCCGCACCCGGGGGGGCGTCGGTGATGTTCACGGTGACGTTCACGACGCCGCTCGTCGTACTGTTCCCCTCGGCGTCCTTGGCAACCGCTCTGAAGGCCACCGTTCCGTTCTGCGCGCTCGTGACGTTCACGGTCGCCTCGTAGGGCGCGGTGGTGTCCGTGGCAACGAGGACGCCGCCACGGTAGAACTGAACGCTCGACACGCCGACGTTGTCGCTCGCGTCGGCAGCGAGCGTGATGGGACCGGCGGTCGTGACGGTCGTGGGGGCGGCGGTGAGCGTGACGGTCGGCGCGGTGGTGTCCGCCGGAATGAAATCGACGGTGAGAGTGGCGTTGCCGCTCCTGCCGACGTTGCCCGCGGCGTCGTAGGCGCGGGTGGAGTAGCGGATGGGCCCCTCGGGGGTGCCGGCGGGAATGGTGTCGGTCGTGGTGTACGGCGCACTGGTGTCGGTGTCGAGGAGGATGCCGTTCTTGTAGAACTCGACGCGGGTGACACCGACGTTGTCGGTGGGTTTCGAGGTGAGGGTCACCGTGCCGGGCGTCGTGAGCGTCGTGGCGTCGACTTTGATGGTCGCGCTGGGCGCGCTGAGGTCGATTGTCGGACGGGTGCAAGCGGCGAGCATGAGGGTCAGGGCGGCGAGGGCAACGGGTCGTTTCATACGAGCCTCCAGTTCAAGTGCGCCAAGTGCACGATGCACCTCAGTTTACTCACAGCTGTCAGGAGCGAGGGCGGCGCCTGCAACGCGACCATGTTCAGGGTCGAGACAACCGTGGCGTGTGGACGGGTGCATTTTGTCGTGCGCGCGGCGAGGGAGGTCAAGGCCCGACGGTGCTTCGTCGGGCGGTTCCTCGCGTCGCGTCGTTCACGTTGCCCGCCCGAACATGATGTTCTATGCCGTACCGCGCGAGTCGAGGTCCTGCGTCAACGCGCTGGAATGCTCAGGGGTGCGTCGCGAGAGCCGCGCGCATTCCCCGGTGGGCGTCTCGAGCGGCACGCTCCTCGCCTGTCGTCACTTCGTGTCGCGCAACGTCACGCTCGGTTGACGTGAAGTGCGGTGTAAGTGCGGCCGTCGTGTCGGAGGACGTTTTCGTGCCGGTCATGGCGTAGCAGTCGCTTTGAGTTCCATTCGCGTTTTGGTAGTAGCAACCGCTGACGCTCGTGTTGCTCGCCGCCGCGAAGTCGAAGATGAAGAATCGGTCGAACGTACTGTCTTCGTCGAGCAGGGTGAATTTGCTCAAGCTCGGAACGTACCCCGCGACGATCACGTTGCCGAGTTGATCTCGACCGTAGATGTCGTACACCGTGTCGTCGAAGCTGTTTTCTCGAACGTCATCGAGACGGTACGTTTGCTGGAACGTGGTGGAACCGATGTTGTACGTGAACACCCACGTGCCGATGAGCCGTCGGGTTTGCTCTTGATTGAAGGACGACGGAACGTCGATGTTCGTGTTGGCCGTCGCTTGCGCCTGATTGCCTTCTGTGTCGAAGGCGACGGCGCGGTAGACGCGCGTGGCGACCGTTCCACTCGTCGCGGCGCGCGTCGACTCGTAAGGCGCGGTGGTATCGGTGGTGACGAGTTGCCCGTTTTCGTAGAACTCCACGCGGTCGATTCCGTTGGCGTCGGTGGCCGTGGCGCTGACCTTGTACTCCCCGGCGGTCGTGATGCTGGCGGGCGCGGCGATCGTGACGACCGGCGGCGTGGTGTCGGGGGTGATGTCGACGGTGACGTTCACGGCGCTGCTGGTGGTGGTGTTTCCAGCGGCGTCCTTCGCGACGGCCGTGAAGGACAAGGTGCCGTTCTGAGCGCTCGTCGTGGTGAACGTGGCGGTGTAGGGCGACGTGGTGTCCGTCGAGATGAGGGTGGCGCCTCGATAGAACGCCACGCTGGTCACGCCGACGTTGTCGGTCGCTTGCGCGGTGAGGGCGTACGTGCCAGCGTTCGTGATGGTGGGCGCGGGCGCGAAGAGTTCGACCGTGGGAGGCGTGATGTCACGGCCGGGCAAGGGGTCGGAGGGAAAGTTGACGGTGAGAACGGCGTTGTCGCTCGTGCCGACGTTCCCGGCAGCGTCGTACGCGCGGGTGTTGTAACGAATGGTGCCGTTGGGAGTGCCAGCGGTGATGGTGTCGGTGGTGCTGTACGGCGCGGAGGTGTCCGCGCCGATGAGGATGTCGTTCTTGTAGAACTCGACGCGGGTGACGCCGATGTTGTCGGTGGGATTGGAGGTGAGGGTGATGGGACCGGGCGTCGTGACGGTGGTGGGGTTGAGCGTGATGTTGGCGCTCGGGGCAATTTGATCCGGGACGGGCGCTGCGGTGTTGCAGGCGACGAGGGCGAGCGTGATCGTCGTCAGGGCGAAGGCTTTCTTCATTGTTCTCCCATCATGAAGCCTTCGGGTGCAGACGTCACGTCGGGCAGTGCACTCCTCGTGCATACGTCGCTTCACTCAGGCACTTCCCGTCCGGTCACCCGCGCGTCGGTCGAAGACCCGGAGGAGTTCGACACGGCAGGGAAGCATGCTCGTTGGGGCCGTTCGGCACGCCTTTGTCGTGTCCGGCAGTCATCATGAACGCCGGACACGACAGGCAACGCGGCCCTCGTTTCGGCAGTTGCTGGATATCGCGCCTTGTCTCCGAAAGACACAATTGGGCGCAACCTTGAGGTTTGCTCCACGCTTCTCGCATATTCTTGGAACGTGACGTCGACGCACGCTTCCGACATAACGCGTCTCACAGCGCATCTGCACGCTTTGCAGCACGTTACGAGGGCGCTCACCGACGCCACGACCACCTCCGACGTGTCGCGTGTCGTGTTCGACGTCGCCTTCTCCGTTCTGGACGCATGTGAAGCCGGCTTCGCGTTACAGCGCGGCGATACCTTGGAGTTTCATGGCGGCGTGAACACTCCGGACGTCGTGCGGCAGTCGAACCACACCCTCCCCCTCAAGTCTCCCCTGCCCATCGCTGACGCCTCACGTATCGGACAGGCGGTGTACCTGGAGACGCTCCAAGCTCAAATCGACGCCTACCCGAAACACGAAACGTACCTGCGCGATCGCGGCATCCAGGCGACGACCGCCGTGCCGTTCGCCTCGCTCGGTGTGCGCGGCGCACTGGTTCTGTGCTTCACAAGCAAGCAAACGTTCGACGTGACGACGCGCGCCTTCCTCGAAGCGCTCGCCATGCAAATCGGCGCGGCCGTCGCGCGAGCCGAACTCATCGCCGCCGAACGTTCCGCTCGTAGCGCGGCCGAGCAGCACGCCTCCCGCTTGCGCGCGGTCGTGGAAGCCTCGACGAGCTTCGTGTGGTTATCGGGCGCGGACGGGCAAAGCGATGAAGTGGCTGCCTTCTGGTCGGATCTCACCGGCCAGACGCGTGAGGAGGGCGCCGGGTGGGGCTGGTTGAACGCCGTGCACGAACGAGACCGCCAACGCGTCCAAGAGGCGTGGACGCAGGCGTTCACGACCCGGACGCGCTACGACCTCACCTTCGGTGTGCGCGCCAAAGGCGGAGAGGAGCGCTTCGTGAGCGTACGCGGCGTCCCGAGGTTCGAGGACGGACAGGTGGTGGAGTGGACGGGCAGCTTCGATGATGTCACGGAGCGTGTGAAGGTCGAAGCTCAGCTCAGAGAACGTGAGGCGCGCCTCGCATTGCTCTTGGAGCACGCGCCCGCCGCCATCGCGATGTTCGATCAGGAGATGCGTTACCTCGCGGTATCCAATCGCTTTCGCTCCGACTTCCGCCTTCCACACGACCTCGTCGGGCGCTTCCACTACGACGTCTTTCCCGACACCCGTGACCGCTGGTTGGATTTCAACGCGCGCGCCTTGGCCGGTGAGGAGTTGAGCTGCGACGAAGACGCGTTCGAGCGTACGAACGGAAGCGTCGATTTTGTTCGTTGGACGCTCGCACCTTGGCGCGCGGCGACCGGGGAAGTCGGCGGCGTCATCCTGTTCGCCGAGGTCATCACGGAGGCGGTGGAATCGCGACGGCGTGACGCCTACCTGCTCGCGCTCGAAGAGCGTCTGCGCGCCGCGCCGAGTGGAGGGGACGCCGTGCAAGCAGCGCTCGAACACCTTGGCGTGCAACTCCAGGCGTCGTTATGCGTCTTGATGGACGTGCAACCTGACGGCGAGACGGGGGTGATCGAGCGCGAGTGGCGCCGCGTGTCCATTCCGTCCGTCTTGGGTCGCCACCGCCTCGCGGATTACGGCGAAGTGCGCGCCCGACTCGTGTCGGACGGACATACCGTCGTGGTGAACGATGTCGAAGCGGACGTACGCACGGCGAAGACGAGCGTGGTCGGTGCGTACGAGGCGATCGGCGTGCGCGCGTCGCTCGACGTGCCGCTCATGCGCGGCGGTACGCTGCGAGCGCTCGTGTCGCTGGCGTCGAGCGAGCCCCGTACGTGGCGGGGCAGCGAGATCGATTTGGCACGTGAAACTTTGGAGCGTGTTTGGCAAGCCGCCGAACGCTCGCGCGTCGAGGACGCCTTGCGAGCGAGCGAGAGCCGTTTGCGGCTCGCGACGGACGCCGCGCAAACCGGGACGTGGGATTTCGACCTCGTGACGAACACCTTGCGGTGGGACGAGCGCGCGAAAGCGTTGTTCGGCTTGCCTGCCGACGCTGAAGTGACCTACACGGACACCTTTCTAGCGGGGCTCCATCCGGACGACCGTGCCGCGACCGACGCGGCGGTCGAAGCGGCGTTGGATCCGTGCGGATCGGGCGAGTGCGACCTCGAGTACCGCGCGATCGGACTGCAAGATGGCGTGGAGCGCTGGATCGGCGCGCGAGGCCGCGCCTTCTTCGAAGGAGGTCGAGCGGTACGCCTGATCGGAACGGTGATCGACCTCAGCGAGCGCAAGCGCGTTGAAGCGCAGCTTCGAGAGATGAACGAGACACTCGAGCGGCGCGTGCGCGAGCGAACGCAGGCCTTGGAGCGGTCGAACGCCGAACTCGAGCGTTTCGCCTACATCGCTTCTCATGACTTGCAAGAGCCGATTCGAACCGTCACGAGCTTTTCGGGCCTTCTCGAGCAGCGTTACGATGCGTCGTTGGACGAACGCGGACGCCTGTACTTGAAAATGCTTCGGCAAGGCGCGAGTCGAATGAAGACCTTGGTGGACGATTTACTGGCGTTTTCGCGTCTCAAGGGGGACGCGGCACCTCTCAAGCCCGTGGATTTAAATCTGCCGCTTTCAGAAGCGCTCGCGCGTCTCGAGCGGCGTCTGGCGGAGACGGAGGCACACGTCACCTGCGATACGCTGCCCACCGTGCTGGGGGACGGTCCGGGACTCTCGCAAGTGTTTCAGAACCTCATCGGGAACGCCGTGAAATTCGTCCGGCCCGGCGTGACGCCCGAAGTGCACGTTGGAGTGGCCCAGGAGAGCACGTCGTGGCACGTGACCGTGGCCGATAACGGCGTCGGCATCGAAGAGGCGTACTTGGAGCGCATCTTCGAGTTGTTCCAACGGTTGCATCCCAAGCATGAGTTCGAGGGAACGGGCTTGGGCTTGGGCATTTGTCGCATGGTCGTGGAGAGACATGGCGGACGCATCTGGGCCGAATCTACGATTGGCGTTGGGAGCGTCTTCCACTTCACCTTACCGGTTCGTTCGCCCGAAGCGTAGGATCGCAGAACGGTACGGTCGAAAATGGGCCACCTGCTGGCACCTTCCGTGACTCGAGCGGCGAGGCGAGGTTAAGCGGCGTGTTGCTCGGCGTTCTTCATGACGACCAGTCGCATGACCGGGCTCGTCCGCAGTCCATCGACATGTACTGGCAACCATCCTGCCTTTCGAGCGCGAGGGGGAGCAGGGTCGGCGGAAGGAACGCCGCCGAACTCGCCTCGAGCTTACGCGGGTCGTACGAGGTCCTCGCTCACGCTGGAAGTTGGTAAAAGGTCGTATTTCCGTCGGCTTTCTTCGGCTTTCCTCGCGCTCAGCAACGCTTCGGCGCGTCACGCGAGGAAAGGCCATGAGGGGATCGCGCACCGCGCTGATCACCGGATGCGCTTACGTCGTGTTCCCCTTGCCGTTCACGAGCCGGTCTCTGAGAAGCGAGATCACGGTGCATGCGGTGACACTGGCTCAGGAAGGCCTTCAAGGTCATCTGATGCGTGGTGTTTCTGTGAGCGTGGTGTCGTGACCCCGTTGTCGGAGAGGCGGCCGCGCTCACCGACGTCTTGTTCGCGAGCATGCACGTCCCGATCGTCACTTCGGATCCGCGCGTGGCCTTCGCACCGATTGCAGGGTCGTCGGGTCTGCTCGGCTTGATCTACGCCGGGCTCACCCTTCGCACCGGTCGTGTCTGGCGGGCGCTGCTGTTGCACAGCGCCGCCGAATGGAGCCTCGCGCTGATCAGGGTCGGCGTCTCACTCGCTTGAAACGCAGTCCTCGCCTTGGGGATACCCAGGCGACCCGTTTGCCAGCCCTGGGTGTCACGTTACCGTCTGGCGATCTTTACATGAGGAGGGCCGCCTGCCTTGTGAGAGCCCGGCTGGAAGAACAACTCCTTGCACCGTCATCCATTACCCCTCCCCTTCCCGTCGCTCTTGCCGAGCTTCCGGTTGGCGCGTCGAGAATGAGCCACAGGTCGCCGGGATGAAGGAGTTTCAGGACGAAAGGGGCACGTGTCCCAAGTGCGTTGCCGTCTACCTGCACTGTATCTATATCTATGCGTTCGGAAGACTCACGCACGCCTCGGCGACTGCCGTGACATGGCGAACGTCGGTGCCGCAGCAACCACCCAGCACCGTGATTTGCGGCTGTACGTCGAGGAGCTTGCGGTAGAGGCGGCCAAGTTCGACTGGATCTCCCGCATCGAGCTCCGTCATGGCGTCGAGTTCCGCGTGACTGCAGCGCGAGGCATTCGCGCGCACACCGCGAATACGCTGAGTCCAGGCCGCTCGATCGCGCAGAACCGCCGCGAAATGGTCCGGATGGGCGCAGTTGATCATGAAGTAGGTTGGATACCCGCCGGTCGCCTCGTCGACGGCCCGCACGGCGTCCATCAGAGAGTCGCCCGTCGGGAGCCGCCCGTCCGTCTCCACCGTGAATGAAATCGCGATCGGCAGACCGACCTGGGCCGCGGCCAAAGCGATCCCGGTCGCTTCGTTCACGTTGTTCATGGTGATTGCCGAAAGCATGTCGACGCCTGCCGAGGCCAGTACTCGCGCTTGATGCCCGTGGTAGTCGGTCGCCTCCGCGACGCTCATGATCCGACCGGGATCGTAGCCGTCACCGCGTGGGCCGACGCAACCGCTGACCACGATTTCGAGCGCGTCACCCGCGAACTCGGCTCTCAAGCGGTGCAGCAACTCGACCGCCTCGACGTTGAGCCGATCGAGTTCGGCTTGTTGAAGTCCGAGCGGCGCGGCCCAATCGGGGCTGGCACGCCAAGTGGCGCTTTCGAGGATGAACCCCGTGCCGAGACGACGTGCGAGCTCGAGATAGGGACGGTAATACGCTTCGAGCGCAGCCCGACCCTCCGCCGTGCCGAGCAGGACGACGGAGGCGAAATAGGGAAGGTCGATGCCGCGGTTGAAGAGAAGATCCGTCTCCAAACCGCCGTCGGTCAGGACAAGACGCGTGAGTTGAGGCAGCGGTCCTTTCATATTGTCCTCCACCCGTCAGGCGGGTCGTGGGCAACGCGATGCAGAGCGAGTTTCAGTTTACAGGTAAGGCACGTCGGAGTGGGACACGTTGTAGCAGGCCAGTGCGAAGGGTCGCCGTCAGGGACCCGTTCGACCCCCCGCCGGCCACATGCCCTGAACAAGGAAGTGAGCGTCCGTGCCGTCCAGGCGGATCACCCAAACGTCATCCGCCCGTTCCGCGGTACGACCGTGTTCGAAGGCCAGTTCCCATCCGTCCAGGGAGACCGTCACGCGAAACGCGTACTCGTCGTGAATGACGAGACCGGCCGAATTTGAAGTCGTCCAGCCACACGTTGCTGTTCACACGCGTCGGGCCATGCTCGTCCAAACCGTCTTTCGTGTACACGAACCCGCTGGCGTCGGGCAGCCAAGCGACGCTGTAAATCGTATTCGCCGTGAGCAGTTCCTCGCCGACACGCTGCCCCTCCGCACCGAGCATGATGCTCGCGCCTTCGAGCGGATCGCAGGACGTGTACAAAAACTCCTGAGCGCGCGCTTTCGTGGGAGCATAAGCGACCTTTCCCAAGAAGCCTGGCGTCTCGAGGAGGTTCTCGCCCATGTCGATCATGTCGATCGGTCGAGGCTGGCTGCTGACGCGGTTGATGCAGCATTCCGCGAAGCGGTACAGGAACGCCGCTCCGTCGAATCGCCACGACAACTTGCTCGCCTGAACTTCACGCAACCCGGAGGCCGTCACGTCGATGGTTCCGAGCGCGTTCACTTGCCCGCCGTGAGTGGCGCTCCTGGACCAATCCAACGGTACATCCCGTTCATGCCTGGCATGAATTGCGCACGACCCGGAAACACCGCGACGTTGTCGAAGCGAACCGAGCCGCTGGCCGAAACGGCCTTCGGGGCGTCCGCACCCTGCATGTAAACCAGCCGGGGCCCGTCGGTGCGAGTTCCGCTTGCCGTAGGGAGCTTCACCGTGGCCGTCACGGACGCTTTCTTGGAAGTGCCGAGCATGGACGGTGGACGGAGCGGGGCTGTTCGTGACGCGCCGCGGCTCGGTTCCGTCCGGCTTCAGGGCGTAGGTGTCACTCGAGTACAGCGACCTTGCGCTGTCCCGCGCGCCGATGAACGCCAACTCGCGACCATTCGGGCGCCAAGCGAGTTCCGGCAAAAAGACGTCCGCGTTGCTGTTGAGGATCAGGAGGACTTGGTCATGGTTTCCGTCCGCATCCACGGGGTGCGATTCCGTCTTGGGGACCGCGTTCGCTTTCACGTACGCGATGAGTCCGTCGGTCTGCGCGGCCGCGACGCTGAGGGCAGCGAAGATGGTGTGGACCAGCCGAGCGCGGTGGTTCGCAAGCTCCTCCTGTCGTTCCAGCCTACACCCGGTCATGAGTGGAGCGGGGCACCGCCGCGTACGTGATTTCCGATGCAGCGTCAAAACCTCGCTGCATCGTCCCCCGATCGTATGGCTGTGCGAACGACGATGAGCCGCAAAGAAAACAGACTGCGACAACTCAGGAAAAAGCGCCCCATCGAAGCGCTAGTCACTTCAACAGGGCGTCGGGTGCGCAGAGCGGTGGCTTTATGGGCATGACGGGCGTTCATTGGAGTTCGAAGTGTCCGCCCTGAAAGTTTATATGGACGAGTAATATTTTCAAAATCCTTTTTATTCAATCCTTTATCCCAAAGACTAACTGCTACCTCCGCGCTTCAGGAGAATGTGCAGACGGTAATATCCGTAATTGTCTTCGAACTTATGATCCCAGGCGTTGATAATGATATCGCCATCCATAGTAGAGGTACGCGAATTGTACTCTCTTCCCTCACGAAGGAAAAACGCGTTAGAAATATGGTCTGGGAGGTTCCTGTCCGTTCTAGGCTGGTGATCCTTGATCCAGCGTTCTTTATGATCCGAATCTCCGCTGTAGAACGTTTGACCCGCGGCCGGCATGCTGATCAAAACGCCGCCTTCCGCGCGAGCGCGTTCGCCGGTCCCAGGGTCGTACCCGAATGGGTCACGCCTCTTGCTCTTGACCTTCTCCGGCTTAAAAACATCCTTTGCGAATTTCTCTGCCGCGCTAATGAAAGGAGCGAGTTCCGGCGCTCCGAAAGCCGCCGCCGTTATTCCCGCACCTGCAGCAGCGATGGAAATGATGCCTGATGCGTACTCGTTTTCGGTGTCCTCGTCAAATGAGGCTAGACCTGTACTGGAAACGACATCGATCGTGTCGCCTTTTTTCACACCTGTGATCAGGATGCCATTGGGGTCACGTGGGTTCACGAAGACAATGACGGCTAAACCCGCATCAGCTGGACTCCATGTCACCTCTTCCGCGAATCCTGGAGGAGCGTTATTGATGCCGTAGCTCGCCATGCTCGATTGCGGTTTGGGTTGGCCGGACTTGGATGTCCTCCACGCGATAGTTTGCGATGCGGCAATGAACCGACGAGGCCCAGACAATGCAGCCTTGTTATTCTTCAATACAGCATTTCCGACAACTCCCCTACTCGTGATCGTCGATTGGAGATTGCGCAAAACTTGCTGCGCGTTGAGCGTACTGCTCAGCGCTGGAGGAGTTGCTTGAGCCAGCATAGGGGTATTGAATGGGGAAGGCATCGTTCCACTCGCCAAGAAGCTCAAGAACATTCCAAACGAAAGCAGGCGAACGCTGTTCGTGCTCATACCTTTCCTCTCGATCTGAGTGCCGTACCGTCACGACATGTTTCGACGTGGAGAGCATGGTGGACTTGGTTGGAGCGGTGGAGAGAAGGTTCGGCTTGTAGGGTGAGGCGGTGAAGCAACGAGGCGAGGGCGTATCGCCTCGTTGAAACCCACGGGCCTCCGAGACGCTGTCTGAAGGGGTGAAACGGTCAGCTGCTCAGGACTCTTGGCGGTGCATCGGGCCCACACTCCTTCTCGTTGACCGAGTTAGATAGGTGCTGATTTGTGAACGCCGCGCTTCACTTTCAGAATACACGCTTATCGTGAAGTGGGTTACGAATGGACCTCCCCGGTTCAAGCGGAGTCTCGTGCTTGACCCTTCCCACTCCTGGCGCGGAACCTGAAATTTCTATTGCTCGGGTAAGCGACGTAAAACTGTGATGGCCGAGGCCATGTCGAATACAGCGTCCGTCGGGTGGCACGTCAACTTCTCGCCGCGTCGCCTGAAATCCTGTTCGACACGGCGAGAAGAGCTGTTCCTCCTGCCCTGACGTCGGCAGTGACCTTCCTCGAGCGTGGTCAATCCGTAAAGCAACCAGGGTCTAGCTTGTTCGCAGCGTGAAATGCTGCGTGCGCCGGTCCATGCTCTTCCTGCTCGGCTCGCATCATCTTCGCGAGCACGTTGCGCGGAATTCCGAACATCGGGGCGTACACCGATAGGTACGCCATACAACTGGCGTTTGCACGTGTAGGGTCGGGTCCTGCGAGTGAGGCACTGAAGCCAAAGAGCGCAGAGAGGGCGAGCGCGGGAAGCAGCATGTTCCTCATGGCAACCTCGAACGTACTCCAACAAGAAGGGAGGGCGCGTCGGCTCTATTCGTCCTCCTGTCGTTCAGCGACCGATGTAAGGCAGCACGACGCCAAGATCCGACCGCCGTGGCAGACAGTTGTCCTCGACCTGGCTGTAGATGAGCCCTACCGGTCGACTGCCGAGCCGCACCACTCGCATCTCGTGAATGGCCGTCTGGCACTCGGCTGGCACGCCCTCGATCGGCTCGACGGTCAGCAGCGCGCGCGTTCCGTCGAAACGTACGGTGCCGCGCGGCCAGTTCTTGAAGGGGGCCACCGTGTGCTCTGGCGTGTCGGCAATGACGAACGAGCCGTCCGCGTTGTAGCGGATGTACCCCACCCCATCCTGCGCGGCGAAGAGTGGATTGCCCAGGTACTGCTTCCACACCCCCACGATGTCGGCCAACCGGGAGGCAATCACGATACAGGGCACCGCCTTGCCCGGCTCGCACGTGACGAGGGGTGGTCGGGGCCCGGCGGGTGAACGTGTGGGGGCTTGGGCCAAAGCAAGGCACGGCAGGAGCAGGCAGGCAGCGATCATAGTCTTGATCATGAGGGTCCTCCTGTCCCGGGACATCCTCATTACAGCACCGCGTCCAACGCCTCACAACCACATGGAGGCTCGCGCGTCGTACCATAAATCGTACCGTACTCAAGGGGGCGACCGACGCCATGACAGAGCACACGAGCGTAGGAAGCTGGGTCCGCGCTCGACGGGTCGCGCTGGACCTCTCCCAGAAGCGCCTGGCGAAGTTGCTAGGCTGCTCGCCGGTGACGGTGCAGAAAATAGAAGAGGGCCGTCGCCGCCCGTCTCCTGTACTCGCCGAGGCATTGGCGAAGCATCTCGACTTGGCCGAGGAGCAGGTGGCACCCTTCCTGCTCCTGGCCCGCACGGCGCCCCCGGTGCCACGCGTTGCGCCCGCCGCCGTCAGTTCGGAGCCGTTGCCAGCGCCGCTCACGCCTCTGATTGGCCGCGTGGAGGAACTCGTCGCCCTAACGGGATACCTGCAGTACGGTGAGCGGCGGCTCGTGACGCTGACGGGTCCGCCCGGCGTTGGAAAGACCCGCTTAGGGCTGGAGGCGGCCCGGGCCCTCGTAAGCACCGTAGGCGAGGTGCGTTTCGTACCGCTCGCATCCCTCTCGGACCCTGCTCGGGCCTGGCCGGAAGTGGCACGCCGCCTCAAGTTGAGCGACGCTGGCCGCAAACCAGCTCTCGATCGGCTGGCCGCACATTGGCAGGAGCGACCCGCGCTGCTGGTCCTGGACAACTTCGAGCACCTCCTGGACGCTGCGCCGGGGCTGGTGGCGCTGATGGAGAGAGCGCCAGCGCTGCGGATTCTTGTTACGAGCCGAGAGGCGTTACGTGTCACGGGCGAGCAAGTCTGGCCGCTCGAGCCTCTCGCGCTTCCTGCCTCGGGCAAGCGCTCGCTCAGCGCGCTGCTGGCCTGCCCGGCCGTGGCCCTCTTCGTAGACCGCGCCCACGCGATTGCTCCCCACTTCACTCTTGCAGAGAGCGACGCCGAGCACGTCGCGGAAATCGTCGCGCGGCTCGATGGCCTGCCACTCGCCCTGGAACTCGCTTCGGCCCGCGCCGGGCACCTTCGTCCGGCCGAGCTTGCCGAGCAATTGCGGGCGACGCCCTTCGCGCCCCTCGGCGACGGCCCCCGCGATGCGCCAGCTCGACAGCGAACTCTTCACGCTGCAATCGCGTGGAGCTACGAGCGCCTACCACCTGACTTGCAATGCTGCTTCCGACACCTCGGGGTCATGGCCGGACGCTTTACAGCAAAGGCGGCAGCGAGCGTGGCGAGAGCGGGACTCAAAGATTTCGACAAGCTGCTCGCGGCTCACCTGGTGGGCCGCGACCTTACCAAAGAAGGTTACGAGCTGTTGGAGACGCTGCGTGCCTTCGCGTTGGACCGTCTGGTGGACCAGGGCGAACTGGAAGCGGCTGCGGCTGCGCACGCACGATATTTTCTCGAAGAGTTCTGCGCTCCCCAGGGCGTGACCATGGAGGACAACGCTGCCTTGGAAGGCGAGGTGGACAACTTACGGGCCGCGCTGAGATGGTTCATCGACCAGCGTGACTCGGAGGCGGCATCCCGACTCGCCGTGAATTTGCGCTGGTTCTGGGAGACGCGTGGTCTGCAACGCGAGGGGCTGGAGTGGTTCGAGGCCGCGCTTGCTCTGCCAGGAGAGGTGGAGGTCGAGTTGCGCTTGCAGACCATTTTCAGTGCGTCGACGCTCGCGTGGCAACTCGGCCTCTTCGAGCAAGCCGTGACCGTGTTGCTCGCTGGGCTCGACTTGACGCGAGCGTCGAGTCAGCCCGTCTGGGAGCGTCGACTTCTATTTACCCTTGGACGGGTCGAGGTGGAACAGGGACACGCGGACAACGCCCTCGCCCCGCTGCAGCGGGCCCTCGAGTTGTGTCAGGGCCAAGAGGGGAACGGCGTTGACTACGCTGGCACATTGTTCCAGCTCGCCGATGCCCACCTGTCCCTCGGAAAGGTCGAGCAAGCGCGGGTCCTGGCCGAGCAGGGTCTTGCCGTCTGCCTTGCCGAGCCGGGCATGTTCTGGGAGCAGCATCTGCAGACGCTGCTGGGCGAGGTGGCTCTGCACGAAGGCGATACGAAGAGCGCCCTGGCATGCCTAACGCTGGCCCTGAATCTGAGTGAGCGGGCCCAGCATACGCGTCCGCTCACGTTGCTTCTTGCAGTCGTGGCCCGCGCGATCGCGGTCTTCGGCGAAGAACCAGAGTCCCCGCTGATCGCCGCGCGTTTATGGAGTGCAGTGGCGACGTACCGAGAGGCAGCGGGGCTACCGTTGGCGGTAGCGCATCGTGTACGGATCGACGCGGCCATAGCGCAAGCACGAGCACGGGCGCCTCAAAGTCGGTGGCATGACGCGTGGATGGAGGGCATGTCTTGGGATCTGGCCAAGACAGTGGAACGAGCCCGAGACGCCCTGCACGCGGTGAGTTCGGAGCGGCGAATCGAACCATCGTTCTCGGGGCGGGGGGCCGAGGATGAAGCCAACGCTCCATAGCCGTTATTTCCGGCTCACATGCTGTCGCGAAGAAGGTGCGTGAATCTCGGGCGCACAGGGCGTCGTTGCTCTTTGTCGCAGATCACGTAGACCGCGCGGCCGTCAGGCCCTTTTAAACGTCGCCTTCGCCTTTTTAATAGAGTCAAGCGAAGGAACAAAACACTCACCACTCGAGCGAAGGCGGACTCCCCGTATGATGGCGCCACGGTCCGCGTTTCTCACTTTGTCCCCCAAGCCGCAGGAGCCGGGATTGATGCACTCGTCAAGCGTCGACTTGTTCGGCACCGCCACTCGGAGGATCGCTCCGAGTTCGATCAAGATGATTGATGGCAGCGTCGTAGCAGCAGCATGCGGCGGCGGTACGGCGATGGCTGCGACAGTCGGGGGTTCTCGTACCGTACAGAGATCGCCGTACAGTCGTTCGAGGGCGTCATGACGCCCTATGCGTTCTACACGCCATTTCGTCGCCGAACGCCTCGGGCGACCCGGGGACTTTGTTCTTCAGGTGGGGTCGGGGTCTTGGAAGACGGCGCGAAGGCGATCGTTGGTTCCTTTCGGGGCAATACAAAGCTCGAGGCCGAGCGTGTCGAGGATGTCGGCGATTCGCTCGCTAGGAATCGCTTGCTCTCCTCGAACCATGTGCGAGACGGCAGCGCGAGAAACGCCCAGCTTCTCGGCGAGGCGGGTGGCGTAACCGCGGGGTTGGGCGCGTATCTTCTGGCGCGTGGCCGCTTCGATCTCATCCCAAGTCATCTCTCCCTCATCCTTTCCGAGAATAGGCAAGCAAAGTGCGCGCCAGGCTTCACAGTTCGCCGTCCCGCGCTCGACGCCGCCTCCCAGCAGATAGCAGACTCGGTGATGTAACCGTCACGGTCTCGAAACCTGACGCCCGGATATCAGTGCGCAGGGCGTGCGGGCTCCGCCGGGAGGACCGCCGAAGGGAGCCGTCGTTCGTGGCATCACGCCCAGGCGCGTGCGAGCCGTTCGTACTCTTCCTCGGTGAGCCGGAGGACGCTCGCGTGTCGAGCGTCCTCCGGAAACGACCCGCCTTCCAGCGGCGTCCACGAGCGAAGGTCCTTCGAGGTGGAAAGGCCGTACCGTTTCTCCCACGGGTGGTCGTAGTACATCCACCACTCGTGCAGGTCGTCGCGCCACACCACGTGCGGTCCTTCGGTGATGGTCGGCGTGGCACCGACGGTCACCGTCTCGTACGGCCCGTCGAGGTTGGCGCTCACGGCGACGTTCACGTGCTTCGTGTCGTCGTGCGAGTCCGGCTTGTAGAACAGGTAGTACCCGTCCGCGTGCGGCACGATGTGGGCGTCGATCACGTTCAGGTTCGGGTCGAACAGGACCCTCGGGGCGGTGTAGGTCACGAAGTCCCGCGTGCGAGCACACCAGATGGCCTTGTCCCACCACATCTTCGGTCCGACGGACGAAGACCAGATGACGAGGTGGTCGCCGTGCTGAGCGTCGGGCACGAACTCCGGAGCCCACAAGTTCTTCGCGGCGGGCACGTCCCTCAGGACGGGCGCGATGCTCACGTCCTGCCACGTGATCAGATCGTCGGACGTGGCGTGCAGCAGGTCCGCCGGGCCGGAGTGCGGGGCGAATCCCATGCCGATGCGATGGTACCGTCCGTCCGGCTGGCGTTGTGCGGGAACGGCGCGCGTGGCGAGCAGGTGGTACCGGCCGTCGAGACCACGCGCGACGAACGGGTCGCGGAGCGGAACCGATTGTCCGTCGACCGTCGCCTGCCACACCGGGGTGTTCCCGGCGAGCGCGGTGAAGGTGCGTCCGTCGCGGCTCAGCGCGTAATGCAGGGACTCCTCGAGCACGGTTCCTCCGTGCACTTCTCGGAAGTAAGCGAACAGCCAGCCGCCGCCTGTCTCGGATCGTGTCATCGACCGTACGGTACCTGAAAAGTCGCGATCACCCGCTCGGTCGGTCACGCCTCTCGAGGATTCTTCTCGCGCTGGACTCCTCTTGCTCTCCGGGCTTCCTTGGATAACCTTTGCCGACACGCCATCCACACGACCGCGTCACTCCGACGTCGAGGTTCGCACGAGCGGCAAGTAGACGTCGTCCACGATCTCCACCAAGACGGCGTCTGGAATCTCGGTGACTCCACGGGTAAGGTACTCGTGGCGAAGGAGCGCGAGCGCCACGCCCGCCACCCGAGGCTTCAGTGCGTCCGGACGCACCTCGCCCCGCGCGACGGCGCGTTCCAGCACGGGCAAGAACAGGGCCGCGCTGCCTCCCGCCCCCTGGCCGTGCATCTCCGCGAGAACCTCGGGAGCGTTCTCGGAGAGCAGACCGCGCAGCACTTCTCCGAGGGGCGACGCCCAGTGGCGGTTCGCGCCGCGCAACACCGCGAGGATGTCCTCACGCAGGTCGCCGGTGTCGGGCGGGGTGTAATGCTCGACGGCGAGGAGACGGTAGGCGGCGAGGGCGAGGGCGACGCGATGAGGCCAGCGGCGGTACAGGGCGTTCTTGTTGGTGCCCGCGCGTCGCGCGACCCGGTCCATCGTGAAGTCGGGGTATCCCCGGGCAAGAAGCTCGTCGGCCGCCGCGCGGAGGATGGCACCTTCGAGGGCGGCACCACGGCGACGGGTGGTGGGAGGTGGACGGTCGGCCATGAGCAGTGAGTTCCACTGTACAGCCGATCGGAAGGCGGCTATACTCCGAAATAAGGTACTAAGAGTACCTTGACTCGGAGGGAAAATGCGAGGCAACGGGATCACCTACGACACGGGCTTTTTCAACGGCGTCACCACCACCCACGAGCCCTTCGATCTCGACGCCGTTCGACACGACCTGCGTGTCATCCGAGACGACCTGCACTGTACGGCCGTCCGCCTCACCGGCGCCCTTCCCGAGCGCCTCGATCTCGCCGCTCGGCATGCCGCCGCCCTCGGCCTCGAAGTTTGGTTCTCCCCCTTCACGTACGAACTCGACCAAGACGCGCTGCTCGACCTCCTCCTCGACTGCGCGAACCGCGCCGAACGCTTGCGCCGGGAGGGGGCGCGTGTCGTCCTCGTGACCGGAGCGGAACTGAGCCTGTTCACGTCGGGTTTTCTACCCGGTGACACCGCCGACGCCCGTCTGAGCGGACTGCTCGCGCGAGACCCGCGCATTCTCGCGGGCCTGCCCGAACTGCCAAAGCGCATCAACGCCTTCCTGCGCCGCGCCGTGGAGGCCGTGCGCACGCGCTTCAGCGGCCCGGTCACCTACGCCTCGATCCACTTCGAAGGCGTGGACTGGACCCCTTTCGACTTCGCCGCTTACGACGTGTACCGCACCAAGGAGAGCGCCCCGCACTTCCACGCGGGCCTGCGCGCGATGAAGGCGATGGGGAAACCGCTCGCGATCACCGAGTTCGGGTGCGCCACCTTCCATGGCGCGGCCGACATGGGCGCCCTGGGCGCCGACATCGTGGAGTACGAAGACGGACACGCGGTCCGCCTCAAAGGGGAGTACGCGCGAGACGAAGCGGAGCAAGCGCGTTGCATCGCAGAACTTGTCGACGCTTTCGAAGAGGCGGGCGTGGACAGCGCGTTTTTGTGCACCTTCGCCTGTTTCTACTTGCCGCACCGCCCGGCAGGAGGAGTGGACTTCGACTTGGCGAGTCTCGGCGTCGTGAAAGTCCACCCGCCTGCCCCGAACCGGCCGGACCATTCGAGATGGACTCCCAAGGCGAGCTTCAACGCCCTCGCCGACGCTTACCGAAGCGGCGCCTGACGGTTCGGCGCCTGCACCGGCCGAGGAGGACCGTACGAGAGAAGCGAGTTCCTCCTGGAGTGACAACGTGCCGAGACACCACGAAAGCAGGGCGAGGAAGCATGCTGGTGATCGTCGAACAGGGCGTTCCGTCGACGGGGATGATGGTCGAGTTACCGCGGCAAGACACGAGTAGGTACGCGGAGCCGACGTCTGAATTCTCCGAGAAGCCTTCGGGTGACGAAACTCGGGCCGTGCGATCGGATGCGCCGGAGAGTTCACGGGGCTTCCAACCGGTCGTGACGTACTGCTCGACGCGGACCTAACCTGTTCGGACGTTCGTGCGGTACGCGTTCGATTCACGACAGGCGGAATGGGAGCCGTTGAAGAAGTCGGCGGCCGCGCCGCTTTGGCGCTTTCGCGTTCATTCGAAGGAAAGGGAGAACGCGTCGAGCAGGCGCACCGCGTGATACGCCTGCCCGTGCTGCTCGCGTGCTCGAATTGTACAAATGCCTTTACATCTGAGCAGTCACTCAGGTAAATTGGGGTATGACTCGCGTTAGCGCGCCCACTTCCGCCACGCCCGTGGACCTCACGTACTTCGTCGAAGGCATGGACTGCCCGACGTGCGTGCGCAAAATCGAGGGCGCTCTCGCGAACACCCCAGGCGCACAAAACGCTCGCACGAGCCTCACGACGCAAACCCTCACCCTCACCCTCGACGAAACGAAAACGACGCGCGCTCACCTCGAAAAAATCCTGCATAGCCTCGGCCACACGCCGAAACCGTTGAATCACGACGACGCAGAGCCCCACGAGCATGAAGCGACTTCTTGGCACGCCACACGCCAAGGACGACTCGTCCTCACCAGCGGCGCCCTCCTCGTGCTCGCCTTCACCTTCAGCCTCATCGAACCCGCCCTCGCCACCTGGGGATACATCGCCGCGACCGCGCTCGGCACCCTGCCCCTCGCCCGCAAAGCGTGGGCGGGTGTGCGCGTCGGCCAGCCGTGGACCATCAACACCCTCGTCACCCTCGCCGCCATCGGCGCCCTCGTCATCGGCGAAGCGGCGGAAGCGGCCGTCGTCGTGTTCTTCTTCGCCCTCGGAGAGCTCCTCGAAGGCGTCGCCGTGGGCCGCGCTCGAAGCGGCATCAAAGCCCTCGCGCAACTCGCACCGAAAACCGCGCGCGTCCTCAAGAAAGGCAAAGTTTTCGAGCTACCCGTCGATGCCCTCAAGGTCGGGAACCTCGTCGAGGTGCGCCCCGGCGACCGCGTTCCATCCGACGGCATCATCACGGAAGGCGCGAGCCACCTCGACGACTCTCCTGTCACCGGCGAAAGCGTCCCCGTGCACAAGCGGGTCGGCGACTCGGTCTACGCCGGGTCCATCAACACCGACGGCGTCCTCACCGTCCGAGTCGAGAAGGCCGCGAAGGACAACACCATCGCGCGCATCATCCATCTCGTGGAGCAAGCCGAAGCGAACAAGGCGCCCGTCGCGCGTTTCATCGACCGCTTCTCCCGCGTGTACACCCCCATCGTCGTCCTGATCGCCGCCCTGACCGCCCTCGTTCCGCCCCTCCTCGGAGGTCAATGGCACGACTGGGCGTACAAAAGCATCGCCTTGCTCCTCATCGGTTGCCCGTGCGCCCTCGTGCTCTCCGTGCCTGCGGCCATCACGAGCGCCGTGTCCGCCGGTGCGAAGCGCGGCCTCCTCCTCAAGGGGGGCGCCGCCCTCGAAATGATCGGACGCGTCAAGACCGTCGCGTTCGACAAGACCGGGACGCTCACCGAAGGACAACCGAAGGTCACGGACGTCACGCCCCTGACGGGGACCGAAGCGAGCGTCCTGCGTTTGGCGGCGAGCGTCGAGGCGGGCAGCAATCACCCGCTCGCGAACGCCATCGTCACCCGAGCCTTCGGCCTCGACGTGCCTCTCGCCCGGAACGCGAACGCCATTCCGGGTAAAGCCGTGGCTGCCACGATCGACGGTGCGACGTACGCGGTCGGCTCGCCTCGCTACGCCGAGGAGCACGCGCTTCTCGCGCCCGACGTGCGCGCCCGCGTGTCCGCGCTCGAAGAGCGAGGAAAGACGGTCGTGGTACTGCTGCGTGAACACGAACCGCTCGGCCTGATCGCCTTGCGAGACGAACCTCGCTCGGACGCCAAAGCGACCGTCTCCGCCTTGCGGCGTCTTGGCGTGCGACCCGTGATGCTCACCGGGGACAACGTCCGCACGGGAGCCGCCATCGCGTCCGAGCTCGGCCTCGACGTGCAAGCCGAACTTCTGCCGGAAGACAAGCTGCGACTCGTGGAACACCTCAAGCGTGACGGGCGCGTCGCGATGGTCGGCGACGGCATCAACGACGCGCCCGCGCTCGCCGCGAGTGACGTCGGCATCGCCATGGGCGGCGGGACGGACGTCGCCCTCGAAACGGCGCACGCCGCGCTGCTTCGCCCCAGCGTTCAAGGAATCGCCGAACTCGTGCGCCTGTCGCGCGCCACGAGGGGCATCATCACCCAGAACATCGTGTTCGCCGTCGGGCTCAAACTCGTGTTCCTCGTCACGACCCTCCTGGGCATCACGGGGTTGTGGCCCGCGATCCTCTCGGATACCGGTGCGACGGCCCTCGTGACCGCGAACGCCCTGCGCCTGCTCGCCTTCAAAGGAAACTCGGAATGACACACGTCACGAACGTCCGGCCCGCCGAAACGCTCGAAGTTTGCGACACCCACTGCACGCACCCCGAGGCGGTCGCTCAAGCACGCGAGGTCGTGCCGAACGAACGATGCGTCGAGGACGCCTCGGCCCTCCTCAAAGCCGTCGCCGACCCCACGCGGCTGCGCATGCTTTCCGCGCTCGCCGCGACGGAGTTGTGCGTGCACGACCTGTCACTCGTCGTCGGCATCAGCGAATCCGCGACGAGCCACCAACTTCGCCTGCTCAAGATGCACCGCCTCGTCACGGCCAGGAAAGTCGGTCGCAGCGTTTACTACCAACTGGCGGATCATCACGTCACCCTGCTGATCGGCAACGCACTCGAGCACGCCCGAGAGCGCGAACGCTGATGGATTACGGCACGCCAAAGACGCGGAGTCGAAGCATGGCTTTGAAGGCACCCCGGAGGTTCATGATGCGTCGTCTCCTGCTCGTCGCGCTTGTGCTGACGCCGTTCTCGGCGTCCGCGGCGACCGCCCCACTGTCTCTCAACGGCGTCATCTCCGACTGGGACGGAGAGCGGAACCTGCTCGCCCTGCTCGAAGTCGACACGCCCTTCGGGCCGTACAACCTGACGAGCGGCTCCCTCGTCGACGCGAACGGTCGCTTCCAAGTGACGCTCGACGAGGACGTCACGCACTTTCTGCTGCCCGCCAAAGAAGCGTTGCGCGTGGCAGGCGCGGAATCGACGTGCCGTGACGAAGTGCGTCTCACGCCTCCGAGCGCTCGCGCGCAGCAGTTCAACGTGGCCTTGCACGAGGCAAAAACGCACCTCGGTCGAATCGAACAGCTTTCATCGAACGTCCTGCCGCCCCGCGTCGGGGACGTGAACGCGCGACTCGTGTACGCGGATCGAGCGGCGAAGCTCACCGGTCAGGTCGTGTGCCCGTCGGGTCGAGTCGAGAAGTGGAACGTGAACCTAGACGCCGGTTGGAACTGGGTGCGCTCTCGCGCGACGGGCTTGGTGGGTGGCTTGCCGAACTTCGACGTGAGCAGCGCCGCCCTGCCCGCCACGATACGGTGGTTTCGGTACGGCGAGGTGGGCGCCCTCGACCTCACGTTCGGAGAGGGCAACCGCGTGACGCGGCTCGGGGAGAACGCGCGTCGTGCGGGCGTGCGACTCGGGGACAAGATCGTGAAGGTCGGCGCGTTGTACATCGATGAAGTCGTGGTGGACGCCTCGGGCATCCTCGCGCCGGGCGCGCCGGGCGAACGGGTGACGTTGCTCGTGGAGCGTCAGGGAACGCGCCTGTCCATCTTCGTGCCGCGGGATCGTGTGCGCATTCCTTGGATGTGAATGCAAGCGACGTTCGAACGTCCGGCCATTCGCTTCTCGTCGCTGGCACTCAAACTTCAGCACGGCGTCGCCTTATTGTTGGTTCACAGGTATAGACGCGGACGGATGATCCGCGCATAAATGGTTCGTGGGGATGAGGGATTCGACTTGTTGCCCGACCTATCCGGAAAGCGCCGCGCCAGGCGGGTCGAGGCGCGGTTCGTTCGACCGGTCGCCCACTTCATTCGTGCACGAAGGCTCGCCTGACAGCACTCCTACGCCTCGAGAAGCGGCGGGCCATCGACCACCAAAACGACGAGTTCCGGTGCCGACCGCCTCCCAGGAGCACGCCGAAGGTCATACCGTCGATCGCGCGGCCCTCCTCTTCGTCTCCTCCACCGCGTGCATCACGACTCTCTCGAGGGGGCGCGGCACGACTTGAAGTTCACCTGAGCCGCTCTGCCCTCGGCCATACGAGTTGCACTGTCGGCACGCACTGCCCCTGGATGGAGGGCCCTCGTTCAGTATGTTGCTGTTCGCTTCCTCGTCTTGCCGTGTTCCGGAGGTCATTCATGGAGAAATCGCTGCTCGAGCAACCCCTGGCCCTGCCGACCCTTCCTCTCCGTGCGACCGCGCCGGTCTCCGATGAGGAAGCCGCCCGCCTGCTGGCCCTCGACCCGAGTGCGTACTGGTTGGAAATGGCACGGGAACTGACCTGGGTGACGCCTCCGACCGTGGCCGTAGAGGGCATCCTGGGTGACTTTCGGTACTATCCGGGCGCGACCGGGAACGTCAGCGTGAACTGCCTGGACCGACATCCGCCCGAGCGCACCGCCCTGCTGTACGAGCGCGAAGACAGCCTGCGCGAAACGTGGACGTACGGTCAACTCACCGACGCGACCGCGCGGTTCGCGGCGGCCCTGCAGGAACTCGGCGTCGCGAAGGGCGACCGAGTCGCGATCTACCTCGGGAACGTCCCGGAAGCGTTTATCGCGATTCACGCCTGTTACCGCCTCGGCGCGATCTACTCGGTGATCTTCGCCGGCTTCAGCGCGTCCGCCGTGCGCGACCGCCTCGTGGACGCCCAGCCCAAGGTGGTGGTCTGCACCGACGCCACCGTGCGCCGCGGCAAGACCGTGCCTCTCAAAGCCACGCTGGACGAAGCGATGCTGGGCCTGGACGTCGCGCATGTCATCGTGGCGCGGCGAGTGGACCGAGCGTACGAATTGCGCGAAGGCGAGCATGATTTCCACACGCTGCTTGACCGAACAACCCGCCGCGCCCCTCCCGTGGACTTGGAGGCGAACGAGCCGGGGTTCATCATCTACACCTCGGGCACGACCTCCAAACCCAAAGGGCTGGTGCACGCGGGCCTGGGATTCCTCGCGGGCGCGTACGCCAACGTGAAGTGGTCGCTGAACTTGCGAAGTGACGACGTGTACTGGTGCACGGCCGACGTGGGCTGGCTGACCTTTCCGATCTTCGCGTTGGTCGGCGGTTTGGCGCACGGCGCCACCCACGTGATCTACGAGGGCGGCATCGACACGCCCACGCCCGCCAGGCCGTACGAAGTGATCGAAGGGTACGGCGTGACGAAAGTCTTCACCGCGCCGACGGCGCTGCGGATGCTGCGCCGCGCCGGGGACGCGCCCCTGGCGGGCCATGACCTCAGCGGCCTCACCCTCATCAGCTTGGTCGGCGAGCCGCTCGATCCGGAAACGTGGCACTGGACGCAGGGGAAGCTCGGTGCGGGCCGCGTGTTCGTCAACAACACCTACGGGCAGACGGAAACCGGGACGGCGTGGGCGAGCAGTATGGTCGGCGTCACGGGAACTCGGCCCGGCAGTTGCGGTCAGCCTCTGCCTGGCTACCGCGCGCGGGTGGTGCGCGACGACGGAAGTGAAGCGCGCCCTGGCGAGTTGGGCGCCTTGACGCTCACCGAGCCCTTCCCCTGCCTGGCGCGCACCGTGTGGGGCGACCACGAGCGGTACGTGCAGACGTACCTTTCGGACTTTCCCGGCAGTTACGCCGCGAGCGACGCGGCCCTGGTGGATCAGGATGGTCTGCTGTGGGTCACGGGCCGCCTCGACGACGTGATGAACGTCGCTGGGCACCGCATCGGCACCATGGAGATGGAAGCGGCCCTGATCACCCATCCCGCCGTGAGCGAGGCGGCCGTGGTGGCTCAGCCCGACGAGCTGAAAGGCTCGGTGCCCGTGGCGTTCGTGGTGCCGCGCGGAGACGTCGAGCTTGGTTCCGCGCTGGAAGCGGAACTGGGCGACGCGATTGTGCGTGGCGTCGGTCCCATCGCTCGCCCCGCCCGAGTGATCGTGACACCCACCGTGCCGCGCACGCGCAGCGGCAAGATCATGCGCCGGTTGCTGCGTGATTTGCTCGTCCTGGGTGAAGTGAGGGGGGACCTCACCAGCTTGGAGAATCCCGACGCGATCGACGTGGTACGGTCACGAATCTCGGGAGGTGACGCGTGAAGCGCCTCTCTTACCTGGCCGTTCCCACCGAAGCGGACGTGACGCCGGAAATCGCCGCGTTGTGGCGCAAGGCGCAAGCGAACTTGGGGTTCACCCCGAACGTGTTTCGCGCGCAGGCGCTGAACGCCGCGCAGTTCTGGGCGTGGTGGAAGTACTACGACCTGCTGATGAACAAGGAAGGGTGGCTGCCGCCGTTGGAGCGCGAAATGGTCGCGACGGTGGTGAGCAGCTTGAATCGCTGCGTGTACTGCCTCGTGTCGCACGCGTCGGCCGTCCGCGTCCTGAGCGGCGACGCGAAGCTCGCGGATACGCTTGCCATCGATTACCGTCAGGCGGACCTCACGCTTCGGCAGCGCGCCATGCTGGATTTCGCCGCGGCCCTTACCCTCCACCCGGACGGGAGGAGCCCGGCAGACCTCGAGGCGTTGCGCGCGGTAGGCTTGGACGACCATGCCATTCTGGAACTCACGCAAGTGGTGGCGATGTTCAACGCCACCAACCGCATCAGCAGCGCGCTGGGCTTCGTGCCGAACGAGGAGTATTTTCAGCTCGGTCGTGACGCGCAGAAGGTGGAAGTGGCAGAAGAACCGCGCGAGTAATCATTGGGAGGGACGACCGTCCCTCGAGCGGAGCCCACGGCACCTCGGCATTCCCGTCGACCGAACCGTTCGTAGTTCCGAGAATCACGCGGCCGACGCCGAGGACCGCGGAGACGTCGGGCTCAAGGTGCGGCGGGGCGGTACTCGACGCTGGTAGATCAAGCTTCGGGGCGCAAGAGCAAGCTCGGCGACGCGATGCTGGAGTTGTCGCGTACGTCCCGGCAGCCTTCGCGCGTGCCGGTGGACTTGCAGCACACGCCGGTGCCCCTGCTGGCCCTGGCAGGATTGCGCAAAGGTGGGGTGAACGTCCGCTCGGCCGTGAACTCCATGGCGGGCGGGTCGCGTGAGTGAATAGCGCGACACCCGGCACTTTTGACGAACACGCTCATGGCGTTTCGAGTGGGGTCAAGCGCACCGGACGGATCGAATTGGCTTTGAGAAGCGCAAGAGCCATCACCAAGGCAAAGGGGACGGCGGACTAATTCGCCGTCCCCTTTGCTTTAAGGTGAGCTGATTGAACGGTCAGGGCCTCGCGTCATCTCGCCGTGCCAAAAAGCGCTCGAAGTCCTCAAGCGACATCACTCCGTGATGCAGCACGGCTTCATACACGTCCATGCCTCCCACGTCCTCCGGGTACTCGGGCCGCTCGCACCACACACTCTTGATCCACAGCACCGCTAACCGCTGCGCCGAAGTCATCTCGCGCGCCAAGTGCTCAGCATCCGCTCGGTGCGGCCGGAGGATCGGCGAGCACCAGAAGGTCACGTCAACTTTCCACAGTCGACCGGTCGCCGCGGCGTAGCGCAGCACGAAGTAATGCCGTTCGTCGCCCGGCTTGCCGGAAGGACTCCGTTCTCCCGTTTCATCGCGGTACAGCACTTCTCGGATGCCTCGCGACGCCATCACCGGCGCCATCGCCGTCATGATATCCGCGACGTGAACGTGCTCGGTCCTCACCATGACGTCCACGTCTGGCCAGACCATCAAACCGGACACCGAACTGCCGATCCGCTCGAAGGTACCGAGAAGCCCCAGCCGCTCGGGCAGTTGCAGGTCGTTCACGACATGTTTCGCTTCGCGTTGTAGTTCATCTTGGCGCGCGAGCAGGGCAGCGGCCGTAGAATCGTCAAGGACGCGTCGTCGACGCGAATCAGCAGTGGCCATGACGTCACTATAGGGAAGCTCGGTCGTTTCACACCGAGCAAGCGCGGAGCGTTGGACGACACGGCAAGCGACGAGCTTTTCGAGAGGCGTTCACGCTTTCCCCTGCAATCCCAAGGAAATGCGCCAGCGGTAGATCGTCGCTTTACCTCGGCGTTTCACGCTTTCATCAGGAGGGCGGCGTGGACGTCGGTGCATCTTGCGGCGACTTTACTTGCAGAAAGAAGAGTGGCAGCGGGAACTTGAGAAGACATGTCAGCTCATCCAGGAAGTCCACGCTTTATGAGGTTCGACGCGCATCTGGAACGCGTAAGCAAGCCACCGTGAGCAGATCAGGCTTTGTCAGGCCGCGCTCAGAACCTTAGCAACACTTAGCAGGCTCGAGCGCTTCGACGAGCGAAGGATCGTCCCTGAGGAGTTTCACGAGGATGGGTGCGAGAAGGTCACGCACCTCGACGGGTCTAACCTATCGAGCGTGTCACCAGCGGCAAAGTAAATCCTTGAGAATGCGCTGGCCTCTTGCCGCCGATCGCCACCTTGCTTCGCACGTCGACGTTCGGGCTCAGCCGCTCAGGTCAAGGCGCTGCCAAGCCAGATGACCCCAGTGAGATTCACGCCCGCCGTGCGCATACCACGGCGTGACACCGCGCCCGTGCCCGATATCACAAGAGCGGGCACGTCTTCAAGCGAGTTCTTTAAGTTCATAGGCTTCTCCTTGGTCAACCGTCCCGCAAGAGGCGTTCGGCAAAGCGTGGGGCGAGGCGGTGCAGCACGGCGAAGGGACGGGCGAACCCAACGTGGACATCCGTGCGGTCACGCTCAAGTCCCTTCAAAATGGCGTTGGCGACGAAGTCCGCGCTGACCTTGTGCCCGTCTCCGCGCCCGCTTGTCATCGGGGTGTCCACGAGGGGCAGCACGGCGTCTACGACGAGCAGGGGCAAGCGGGCGTCTTGCACTTGGTAGCGCAACGCTTTCGAGAAGGTACGTACAGCGGCTTTGGTGGCGCTGTACACAGCCGCGCTCTTTTTCGGGGCGAATGCGAGGCCCGACGTGACGTTTACAATCGCTCCGCCGGAGTGGCGCTGCAAAAAGGGCAGCGTGAGCGCGGTGAGTTGCACGAGCCCGGTGAAGTTCACGCGAATTTCGGCGTCCACGTCGCTCAGCACCCGGTCAAGGGGCGTGGTTGTGAAATCGTAGTTGAGTTGCACGGCGGCGTTGTTGATTAGGATGCTCGGGCGGTGCCGAGCGAGTTCGGCGGTGAGGCTGACGAGGGCGGCGGAATCGCCGACGTCGCATGAGATGATGCGCGCGTCGTTCAGCCTTTCGGCGGCCCGGCGTAATTTGATCGTGTCGCGTCCAAGCAGCACGACATCGTTGTCGCGCGCATGAAAGGCGCGGGCGAGCGCAAAGCCGATGCCGGAAGTGCCGCCGGTGATCAGGACCGTGTGGCCGCGCGTATTTATGGCGACCTCTGTTTGAGGGAAAACGAACTGGTCACGCTTTCAGGATCGCGGTAGGCTACCGGTCGTGACAGACCCTCTTACCGGTAGAGCGGACTGGATGGTGGTGAAGGACGCGAACGCTGCACGCGTCCTCGCTGACCCTGACGCACGGCGATTCCTGGAACCATTTTTGGGGCGCGAGCGTAGCGCGCGCGACGCGGCGCACGACCTCGGCGAGAACCTTGATCGAGTCCTCGCGCGCGTTCGGCGTTTCCTGCGCGTGGGGTTGCTGTGCATCACGCGCCAAGAGCCTCGCGCGGGGCGTGCGGTGAAGTTCTACCGAACAGTGGCGGACGGCTTTTTCATTCCGTACGGCGCGACGGAGTTCGAGTCGTTCGAATCGTGGTTCGTCGCGGAGTTCGCGCGGCGCGAAGAGAGCTTGGCGCTGTCCGTGTCAAAAGAGGCGCTCGCGTGGGGTGCTTCACGTGGGCACCACACGGTCGGCAAGCGGGTGTTTCGCCGAGCGGACGGGTCGTTGGGAGCCGATTTTGCGTTCGGACCGCAGGACGAACTCGACTTGCTGCATCCGGCCGCGCCCGCCATCGCGTATACGTTCGCCTTCACGGACCTCGATCACGAAAGCGCTAAGGACTTGCAACGGGAGTTGTTGACGCTGGCCGAGAAGTACGGGGGACGAAGGGGCGGCCAACTCTACAGTGTGCGCCTCGCGCTCGCTCCCGTACGGCCAGAGTGAGATTACGCAAGATACTCGGCGCGAGCATTAGGTTGGGATTCGATGGAGGGCACCGCACAGGGCGCGGCAGGGACTACGCGTGCAGGAGGATCTCAGCCTGCGTTGTGGTCTGGGCTTGCGCGCCTTGGCTGCATATTCCGCCGAACAGATGTGACGCCGAAGCACTCGTGAGTCACTTTGCCAAGGGTGACACGCTCGTTATGGTGGCCCCTCGTCGAAGTCACGCTGAAGGCGCGCGTGGGCGGCTCGAGGAAGCTCACGCGCACTCGTCCGTCTTCGTGAATGTGGACGTGCGCGAGCTCGAAGCGATCCGCGAACGTGGAAGTCGAAGCCAAGCGGATTGGATCGACGAGAGAGCGGCGTGACGGCCAGCACGCGCGCCACGCTAGCGGGGAAGGTGAACGCCGGGAAAAACGCTGCCTCACAAGCGCGCAATGTTGAAGCACGTACAACAGGGCCGTACGTATTCGGAGTGGGGCTTCGAGCAAACGAAAAAAGCGCCCTTTCGAGGCGCTGATATGGACAAGATAGCGTGCTATGCGCCATGAGTCAACTCCATGCATGAGGTGGTAGTGGTTTTAAGAGCATGACGGGGGTGCTATGAAGCATGAACGAAGTAACGTGGCCGTACTTGTAGAGAGCAGCCGAAGAAGGAGGCGTTGTGGGTCAGTTGAGAGCTGCAAGTAGCATCAACGATGCCAGCTCCTCGCACCTTCACCCTCGCGCGGCCCTCGGCTCGTACACTGAGGAATGAACACCGCCGCGCCGGACGTTCACGCTCACCCTTCCGTCCCCCTCGGCCGGACCGAGGACGTCGAGCGCGTCAAGAAGCTCCTCCAGAGCGGCGCACGCCTCGTCACCCTGCGTGGTCCCGGCGGCATCGGCAAGACCACTCTCGCCGCGCACCTCGCGCGCACTTTGCAAGGCGCGTACGACCGCGTCCTGTTCGTGGACCTCACCGCCGAGCGTGACCCGCGCCGCGTCCTCGACGTCCTCGCCGCGCACCTCTCCAACAGCGAACGTCGCGCTGACGCCCTGCAGCGCCTTGTCATGTTCGCCGAGGATCAACGCGTCCTCCTGATCCTCGATAACTTCGAGCAAGTCGTCGAGGCTGCCGTGGACGTCATGAGGCTGCTCGACGCGACGACGACGCTGCACGTCCTCGTGACGAGTCGCGTGACGTTGCGCGTGCACGCCGAGCACGAAGTGGAAGTCACTCCGCTCACCCTTCCTGACGCGGCGGGAAGGATGGCGGACAGCGCCGCAGAGCAGTTGTTCGTACAGCGTGTCCGGCAAGTGAACGCGACCTTCGAGTTGAACGACACGGCGCGTCCACTCGTGGCGAGCATCGTTACTCGCCTCGAAGGCGTCCCGCTCGCGATCGAACTGGCCGCTTCGAGGTTACGGACGTTCTCGCTGCCCGACCTGCTCGCGCAACTCGACCACCCTTTGCACGTGCTCAGAGCGGACTTCCGAGATCGCCCTGAGCGATTGCGGTCATTGCGGGCGGCGGTGCAGTGGAGTTACGACTTGCTGGGCGAGGAGGACCAGGAGGTGTTCGCATGTTGCGCAGTTTTCGAAGGGAGCTTCACCCCTGAGGCGCTCATGGCCGTGTGGGGTGACGAGGATGTCTTGAACCGTGTGGAACACCTTCTCGAGCAGAGCTTCTTGCTGCGGGCGGATGCAGCCGTGACGCGATGGAAGATGCTGCAGCCCCTACGAGAACTGGCGTTGGAGCACCTCGCGCGTCATCCGCAGGGCGAAGCGTGGCGTGAACGGCACGCACGGTACTACTTGCATGTCCTCGACGACATGCGCCAAGGCTACCAAGGACCCCACCCGAGAGCGCGCGAGTTGTACCTACCCGATTACGCCAACATGCGCGCGGGCCTGACGTGGATGACCGAGCGAGGCCATGCCGAAGGCACCCTCCGGTACATCGATGGAATGAACCGATTTTGGCTTATGTCCGCGAGGCACGCGGAAGGTCGTGCGCTGACCGAAGCTGCCTTGAGGCTGCCAAGCGCTGGGTTGGAGCACCTCCGGATGCCCGTTTTGTTGATCCAGGCGGACAACTTGCAGGGCTTGGGTGACATTCCAGCCATGGAAGCGTGCATGCGCGAACACCAAGCGCTCAGTGAAGTGCATGGAACGGACGAGGAGCGCGCTTGGTCCAAAAATGGCCTGTCCATTTCCTTGTACTACTCCGGGAAGTACGAGGAGGCCTTGCAGCTCACGCAGCAGGTGATCGACTGGTTCGAAGCACACGACCCTCATACGATGCCCAGTGCCGAAGCCCGAATGGTGTACGCGGTGGTGACCCTCAACTCGGTCTGGCATTTGATGGCGCTGAGACAGTACGAAGCGGCTCTCGAGCGGGCCACCCGGGCTGTTGATCGTTTGGAACGCGCAGGGGACATCCGTGCTACCAGCCACCGAGGGTTGATAGGAGACGTTTTGGTGCATCTCGGTCGGTGGCGGGAAGCCGCGTTGGAGTATCAAGTGGCGTTGCGGCACACGATCGATCATGGTCATGCTGCCAGCAACGCGCCTTGGGGGTTCATGCAGGTCATGGCCGAACGACAGCCCCTTCTCGCGGTGAGCTTCGCGGCATTTGGAAAGAGCGAAGTGAAGCTGAGCATGGTCAACCCGTGGCATCTACAGGCCCTCGAAGCGCTCAAAGCTGCCTTGCCTGCCGAGGACTTCGAGCGGGCATGGCAGGTCGGCGAGCGTTGGACGCCCGAGGAGGCTCTCATGAACGCCGATGCGTTCATCGCCGAGCAGGAACAAGGGGCGCCTTCAGCCCAACGCTCACAGGCAGTTCCACAAGGTGGAACGCATGGATTGACGGCTCGGGAAGTGCAGGTGCTCGAGCTTGTCGCGGCGGGACACCCGGACCGCAAGATCGCGAAGCTGTTGAACATCAGTTCGGCGACGGCAAGCAAACACGTGTCGAACATTTTGTCGAAGCTCGGCTTGCGCAATCGAACGGAACTCGCTCGATGGGTTATGGAGAGAGCACCGTACAAGCGAGGCATTGAAAAGCTGTAGTACTCACCCTACGTCATGCACAACACGCAGTTTTCGCGCGCTCAGCAGCATTCCCCCGCGTCCTTACCGACAATCGAGGCATGAAGACACCGGACACTTTGCACGCCGACCTGACCGCCCTCAAGCGAGACACCCCGAAACTCGAGCGCATCGTGAACGAGCACGCGCAGCGTGTGGATGACCTTCTACGGAAAGTCGGCGCGGGCCGCGCTTCGTACCAGGCGCTCATGGACGCTGAGGGACAGCTTGGCACGGCGAGAGGGATGTTCGAGCAGCATCACGCCGAGGTGAAACGCCTCGTGAAGCGTGAACGCGCCGAGCAAGAAAAGACGCACTTCTCGCAGATCGCCACGGCCACACGGCGGCACGCGCGCATCCAAGCCCGGCAGCGCTGGTTGCTTGGGGAACTCGATTCGCGCATTCACGCGGTCATGAGTGAGTGCCTCGCGTTGCATGCCCTGGCGCATGAGGAACGAGGGCGGGCGCTCGCCCTGGCCGCTGGAATTGTGGAACGGCACGCCGGGCCGATGCCGAGCACGAACGAGGCGCACGCCGTCAACGCTTGGCGGGAACGTTTGCGCCTCGTGTTGAGCAGCGCTGCGGGGGAAGGGCACGCGGCCCTGTCGGACGTGACGCACCTCGAACTCTGGCCCGTCGCGGGCTTCGAGTTCGCGGCACGCCTCGAGTTTCGTCCGCACGTTCGCCCGGCGACTTTGGACGTTCGCGCCTTCGACGAGGACGCGTGAACATGGAAAATGCGAAACAAACCGTCGAACGCCTCGACGGCCGCACCCTCAGCGCTGGCACGCACGGCGCTCTGTCGGACAGCGTGCCCGACTTTGAGCGGGAAGCTTACGAGGAACACCTCGAAGGCATCACAGCTTCCCTGTCTCCCGTGGGCTACCTCGAAGAGCGCCTCGTGGCCCGCATCGCCTTGAATCTCTGGCGCTTGGCTCGCCTCGAGCGGTGGGAAGCGTGGCAACTCGAAGCGAGCGCCGAGGACGCCGAGGTGCGCGCCCGGTACGGTGGACGTTCGCTCGTCGACGAGTTCGACGAGCAACGCACGTTGCTGGAGTTGTACGAGAAAGCCCCCGCGCTCATGGCCCCGGTGCCGACCCTCAGCCCGGTTGAGGTGCGCGGACACCTGGCGGCGTTGGAGCACAAGACGCCCGCGCACGTCCTCGCCCCTGACATGCTCGAGGACGTGCGGGCGAATGCCGAAGAGTTCCTTCGGGAAGGGGAACTGCTCTTGGCCTTGTCACGCGGGAAGCTCCCTGAAGGCATGAGCGACGAGGATCGTTCGAACGTCGGGTTCTTCTTTCAGGGGTACTTCAAGGAGCGCGGCCTCAAACCGAAGAAGTACGTCACGGCAGCGATGGGTGCGGTTCCTTCGAGTGATGACCTCGCCGCGCTGGAAGACTATGAGCTGGTGTGGTCACACGAGATGCTCGAGCGTACCTTGTCGTTCGCGCTGAGCTTGAAGGGTTCGACGGCGGAGAGTCTCGTGATGGTCGCCGCGACGAAAGGCAGCGCCACGCGGCGTAAAGGTGAAACGATCCTCGCGTTGGCCCTGCGGGGCGAGCAGCTCGTGACGCGGGGCGTGCAAGCCGTGAGCATCCCCAGCGAAGCGGCCCTGGACAAGCTTCAGCGGTACGAAACGCACCTCGAACGGCAGTTGTACAGGGCGATGCATGAACTCGAAGCGATGCAGGAACGCAGGGCGGGCCGCGCGGCACCGTTGGCGCGACTGGAGTTGCACGGCACGCCGGGCGGTGAAGCGAAGCGAAAAACATGGAAAGGTTCGGCAAACTTCCACCCCCTTTACGGGTGCTCAGCCTCGTGTTCATCGGCGTTTTCGACTTTTCGTAAGTTCGCTGGGCGGTGCGTCGTGAGAGTGAAGGTGCTTCGAGCGTGGGAAGGCGACAAGCCGAGGGCGTACCGGGGGCGTGTCACGGCGCGCGGCTTGCTGGATGACTTGGACCTGAGCGCGTACCAAGTAGCGACGAGCGGCCTGAGTACGGGCAGCATCGACCCTGGCACGGTGTACCGCTTTCTTCGTGGGGACGTACGCTGCTTGGACTTCCACACGCTCGAGATCGTGGCAGGCATCATTCACGAGTGGTGCGGACAACGCGTGGAGGTCGCGGACCTTGTGACGCTCGAGCCGCGCGAACCTTAGCAATTCTGAACAGGTACTTCCGCATAGCAAAGCCGCGCTAAGGTCGTCTCAGCACGGCTTTTTTCCTTCGATTATCGTCTACGACCTCTTGAAGCTCGCGCCTGCTCCTCAAGGAACGCGGCTACGGCTTCGGGGCTGTCCTGACGAATAACTTCGAGGATTGCCTCTAGCAACGTCTCTTGGTTACGGAAGAATCCTAGTATGGGTTGACCTCGCAAAATCTGTTTGAGGGATGCGCGCTCACGTATTATAGAGAGCGCCGAACCCGCGTTGTAGACGTAAGTCAGTCCGATGCGACGAATGCCTTTTGTGCTGAGTTGGAGCTTGAAGAAGATGCTGCCATAGTAAATACGGCCATCGACAATTTTAATGTTGTAATTCACAAACATCGATTGAGTGAGTAAGAGAAGTAAGAGAACAAGTATAAATTGAAGCAAATCGTCTAGGCTGGTGATCGAGTCATTTTTAATAACAATAACGATAAGATAGGCAAGCAGTGGCAGCGTCACTGCCGGGAAGAGCACACATATCATCCATCCATAGAGGTTGTAAGCGCCTCGAATAGTAGGCGTGCGTGGGGTTGCCATGCCGCTACCGTACCATCGGCGTTTTCCTCGACAGTCAACAAAAGTCAACAGGGACAAACGCACAGGATCGCCCGGCGACGGGCACTGCGGGGTGTGTGATGCCTTCGAGGGAATGCGCGGCGTTTCGTCATTCATTGGTACGCACAAGTGCCCACGGGCGCGCCTGGTGGATACGGGTTGGCCCTCGCAACGATTCGACATGCCACGCGAGGAAAGCGCGTGATCGTGGCGCGCACGGGGCGTGAGGTGCAACATTCCCGCTTTCGGGGGAGAGGTTGCTAATTGTCAACCGATCACTTGGCACGCGGGCGCGTCAGGTAATGACGCCCCTTTTTTATGGTGTCTGTTTTGTCTGTTTCACCGGTCAACGCTGGGGGGTGCTCACCACGCGGGCCGATCTTAGGGAAGCCTAGGTACGCCGGGCAGCTCGGCAGAGAGTGCGTGAAAGTGTCAGGTTGCGCGGGCGGTTCCTGGAAGTTTCAGCACTGAAGAAATGAAGGTGTCGGCAGCGAAACAGGATCGCGGACCATGCGCGTCAGGTGTTGTCACGTCGCGCTCGAAACCTCCGCAAACCTTGACAGTGTTGCTCCCAGTCCTTCATATCGCGCCGAGTACGGCGCGCACAACTTCATCATCGACTACTGGCTCGCCGAAATCACGGTGAGTCGCGAAAGATATCGTGCTCGCTTCGGGTCGTCCTTTTTAAATTGCGTTTTGCACGCATCGCTGTTCGCTAAGCAGTCAGGCAAGAAATTCACCTGACCAATGCACCATAAGGTTTAACATACCTTCATGCGACGTCGCTTGGACGCTTTGACCGGAGTGCGCTTTATCGCCGCACTCCTCGTGTTCTTCTTTCACTTCGGCGGGAGCGTCATGCAACACACTCCGACGTGGCTGCACAACATTACCCGAATGGGCCATCTCGGCGTGACCCTCTTCTTTGTCCTCAGTGGCTTCATCCTTACGTACACGTACTTCCCGAGCGGCACGTCGAACAACCTCAACCGCTCAAGATTCTATTGGGCACGCTTCGCACGCTTGTACCCCGTGTTCCTCCTCGCTTTCCTCCTGAGCGCCCCGCTCTCCCTCATGCAAGGCTATCTGCATCACGGCGGCATTTCAGGTGCTCTAAGCGTGGTGGGCGTCGGAATGCTGGAAGTGCTCGGGTTGCAAGCGTGGACGCCAGCAACCGCATGCGTATGGAATTGCCCTGCGTGGAGCGTATCCGTCGAAGCCTTCTTCTACCTGACATTCCCCGTGCTCGCCACATTTCTCCTCCGATTGTCCACGCGTCGTTTGCTCGCCGTCACGCTCGGCGCGCTCCTCGTTTCGGCCATTCCCGGCCTGCTGCTGCTGTTGGCTCCGGAAGTCGCGCAAGGCACCTTGAGCGACTGGATGTACTACACGCCCGCCCTTCGCCTTCCGGAGTTCATGGTCGGCATTGCTACGGGACGCGTGTTCCTGCAGCACCTCAAGTCCACTCGTCTCTCGTCTGCGTTCACGCTCAACAGTTTGGCCGTCATTTTGATCGTGATGACGCTCGGTCCACTAGGACATCGCAACGCCTTGAGCCCCATCGTGATTTTGGCGTTCGCGGCACTTATCGTCGGGTTGGCGAGTGGACGCACGTGGATCGCTGATCGTTTGTCCAGCAAACTGTTCATTCGCTTGGGCGAGGCAAGTTACGCCTTTTACATCCTGCACTCGCCACTTTGGGAGTGGGCGGCAACAGTGCAGAAGATGTTGCCGGGACGAGACCTGCCCGCGCCTGTGTTCTTCTGGGGGATGCTAGCCATCGTGACCGTGGCGTCGCTCGCCACCTTCCGCTTTGTGGAGGATCCTGCGCGTCGATGGCTGCGAGACCGGGAGGGCGCGTGGCTGCCACGACGCCCGAGCCGTGTGCTTCTCAGAGGTGCAGAGAAATAGGTTCCTGTCTTTCTCAGCAGCACAGCGATTCATAACCCTCAGCTCGTCGAGCTGAGGGTTTCCTTTGGAGGTATCGGCCGAACTTGAATCGCGCCCATTCATTTACGAGCTGAGAAGCTTTACGAGGATGGGCGCGAGGAAGTCACGCACCTCCTCGGGCGTGCGCTCGCCCAGGGTGACGGTGAAGGCGCGCGTGGGCGGTTCGAGGAAGCTCACGCGCGCCGTGCCGTCTTCGTGAATATGGACGTGCGCAAGGTCGAAGTGATCCTCGTGAACGTGAAAGTTGAAGCCGGGCGGATTGGATCGACGCGATAGCGGAGTGATGACGAGCACGCGTGCAACGCTAGGGGGTGTACCTGAACGCCGGGAAAAACGCCGAGCGAGGCAAAGAAGAAAGCGGCCATTCCTGGCCGCTGATAACTTCAAGATAGCGTCGTATGCGCAGTGGGTCAACTCCATGCACTGGAACGCGGACAAAAGTGTGCATAGTGAGGCATGAAGCCTCACGTGCCCATCGGCGCGTTGTCGCGCCACCTGTCCGCCTACCGACCCTTATTCCGTGACCGCCGTCTCTTCGACGGCTTCTCCGCCCTCACTCACGGCATCCTCGCCTCGGGTGGGTTGCGCTTGTCACAGATTGCGCGGGCCGCGCCTCGAACAACGTGCACCGAACACGCCGAGCGCCGCTTACGCCGCTTCGTGCACAACCAAAACACGCGCGCCGACCTGCAGCCCGCTCGCCTGACGCGGGCGTTGACGGAACTCGGCGCGAAGCGCTTAGACCGCCTAACAAAACCTCAGATTGAGTTGCGAGGCTTGGGTATGCCCAAGCCTCTTGTCAGTGACGAACTCTGGGCGTTGATTCACCCCCTGC